>SKJO01000372.1 GCA_007121975.1 Nitriliruptoraceae bacterium
AGGAGCGGGCGGCGGGGGTGGGACCGCGGCTGGTCGCTGCTCTGCTCGTGTGCCACACGCGGCACAGAACGCGGCATCGGCGGCGAGTTCGTTCCCGCACTGCTGGCAGTTCGGCTGCGTCACGACGACATCCCCCGTCGATTCCGTCCCTCCAGCATCCTGACGCGGGCCGCCGCCGGACGGGCCTTTCGGCCCTTGTCCGGCGGCGGCCGCCGCGGGATCAGTCGACGACGAAGCGGATGCTCTCCGAGCGATCGAAGGTGGTGGTTCCGCTGATGGAGTCGACGACGACTCCGCCGACCAGCACCTCGAGGCGGAAGGTGGACGGCGGGTCGCAGCTACGGAACACGTTGACCCAGGCCTCGTACTCCCCGGAGGGTGCACCACCTTCCGGCCAGAAGATGTTCTCCACGTGGGTGTCGGCGTCGCCGCAACTGGGGATCTGGTCCCGATCGAGCTCGCCACCGCTGGCCGAGACCCGGTTGCCGAAGTAGATCTCCTCGCCGTTCGGGTCGATGACGTGCACGTCGAGGTCCTCGCCGCCGGTCCAGACCAGGGTGACCTGCACGTCACCGCTGCCGATCACGATGTCCTCGGGGACCTCGAGGTCGGTGTCGACGACGTCCTCGGCCTCCGGTTCGGGCTCGGGGAGCTCGTCGCAGAAGCGCGGGTCCTCCGCGCACAGCTCGTCGAGGTTCTCGATCTCGGTGTCGACCGGTCCGTCGGCCGGGGATCCGGGCTCGCGCTTGAAGCCCTCGCCGGTGACGACGTCGATCAGGATGAACTCGTTGATCGTGACGTTCGTGACGTTGACGATGGTCACGATCTCGGTGATGTCGAAGGTGGCCCAGCGGCTGCCCGACAACGTGGGCTGGGCGTCCGGGGCGCGGGGCGGCAGCAGCGGGTTGCCGCAGTCGCACTTGACCCGCGGGATGCCGAAGCGGTCCACGAGCACCGCGGTGCCGGCCTGCAGCACCGCCTGGCGCGGCGTGGCCCGTCCGTCGCGGAAGCCGTGGTTGATGACCAGCGTGTCGGTGCGCAGGATCACCGGGGTCAGATCCCGCAGGTAGCTGGGCAGGTCCTGGGGGTCGATGTTCTGCACCCGGGCGAAGGCTTCGGCCTTGTCGTCGTTCTGATCGAGGAAGCGGATCAGCGCCTCGACGTCACACGAGCCGCGGTCCCGGGTGCCGCCGAACAGGCCGTTGCGGGTTGCGTCCACGCCGGTGACCCGGGTGATCGGGCGTCCTTCGGCATCCTCGGCGCCCTCACGTTCTTCCGGTGGGGCGTGCTGCACGGGCAGCGTCTGCAACTGGGCGAGCGGTTCGGTCTGCGTCACCGAGGTGGTGAACGGATCGATACCCGGGTCACCGGCCGGCTCCAGGTACAGCTCGTCGAGCGCGACCTCGGGGTCGCTGCCCGACGTCAGCCAGACGGCCAGGCCGATCCCGCCGCCCACGATCAGTACCAGGGCGGCGATCACGGCGATCAGTGGGCCCTTGCCGCCGCCCGAACCGGAGCCGGCCGGCGGTTGCGCGCCGTAGTCGACGGGGGGCTGCCCACCGGGGGGCATGCCAGGTCCGCCGCCGTAGGCGCCGTAGCCGCCCGCCGGGGTGCCTGGCGGTTGGGGGGCGCCGGGAGGCTGCGGGGCGGTGGGAGGCTGGGGGACGCCCGGGGGCTGAGGCACGGCGCCGGGGGGTTGTGGGACGCCGGGAGGTTGGGGCACGCCCGCATCGGGCGGTGTCGGCTGCGGGGACGGATCCGGCTGGCCGGGAGCATCAGCGGTCACGGCGGTGCCGCAGGTGCCGCAGAACGACGCGCCGGGGGCGAGTCCCGTCCCGCACTGGGAGCAGAAGGCCTGGTTCACGGGCGACCTCGATTTGTGCGCTTGTCCCCCATCATGGTCCCTCAGCCGGCGAACGCAAGGGGACCTCGGACCGTTCTTGTCGCGGGCAGCAGGTAGGCCGGACGTGGCGTACCGTGCTGCAGCGTCGGACCCTACCCGGTCCGGCCTGCTCCCCGACGCACAGGATCCGACCCGTGGCCCGCTCCCCTCTCGATCGTGGACGCCGACGGTTGCTGGTGACCGCGCTGGTCGCTGCCGGCCTCCTGCTCGCCGCCTGCGGGGACACGCTGCAGACCGCGGCCGAGCAGGTCGACGACCTGCCCGATTTCGTCGAGCCCGAGGCCGCGGACGAGCCGCCGACATCGGGCGACGCGGCCGACAGTGAGCCCGATCCGGTCCCGGACGACCCGGCCCGGCAGGACGACCCCGTCGAGCAGGAGGACCCGGCCCGGCAGAACGCCGACGACGCCGATGCCGCGGACGCCGACGGTGACGCCGCCGAGGCGGACGCCGCCACGCCGCAGCCGCCGGCCGGCGATGGCCCGTCCACCCACGCCGACCGGTGCGCGCTGAGCACCTCCCCCCAGGCCGAGCGGCGGCCCGAGGCGCAGTACCTCGACGTCATCGGCGAGGTCAACCTCGGGCTCGAGCAGGTGGTCGTCGAACTCGACGCGGCGCTGGGCGAGCTCGAGGCAGGCATCAGCGACGGCCCGTCGCTGGCCGCGGAGCTCGAGTCACTGCTCGACCGCTATGGGCACCTGACCGCCGAGGTCCCGCAGCTCGCGCCGCTCGAAGGTGCCGAGGACTGGCACGCTGACGCGGTCGGACGCTTCGAGGCCGTGTGCCTGGCGATGCTCGACGGCGTGGCCGGGATCGAGGCAGGCGACGAGCAGCGCTTCGCCGCCTTCGTAGATGCTCTACGGGAGTTCCCGACGCTGGGCAACGAACTGCACGCCACCATGATGGTGGGTCCGTTCGAGGCCGGATGAGCGACCACGATGGACCTGACGACCTCGGGGATACCGGCGAGCCCGAGGATAGCGGCGAGCCCGAGGATGCTGGCGAGTTCGAGGATGCTGGCGAGTTCGAGGACCCCGACGACCTCGCGAACTACCGCACGCCGTTCTCGCGGCTGGTGACGCATGCCCGCGGCTGGCTGGGGCTGCTCGTCGCGATCGCCGTCGCCCTGCCGCTGGCCGGGTGGGCGATCGACGAGCTCGACTTCCGCCGGTCGGGGGACACCGTCGCGCAGCGGCTCGGCGCCGACGCCCCGCTGGTCGACGCGCTGCTGCTGGTGCGCGTGAGCACGTGTGCCGGCGGATCGAGTTCGGGCAGCGCGTTCGCGGTCGACCTCGGCGACGGGCCGGTGGTGGTGACCAACCGCCATGTCGTGGACGAGGCCAGCGCCGTCGGGGTCCGGCCCCTGGTCGGGGGCCCGGCGCTGTCGGTGACCGGGGTCCGGCTCAGCGGCGACCTCGATGTTGCCGTGCTCGAACTGGCCGACCCGCAGGCGCTGCCGGCCACCCTGGTGGCCGGACCGGACGCGGCGGTGGGCGACGAGGTCCGGCTGGTCGGCTTCCCCGCCGCCCGCCCGTTCACCACCGAGGGCGAGGTCGTCGAGGTGGCGCCCACACGTCTGCTGCTCGACCTGCGCACCGATCCGGGGGCGTCGGGCTCGCCGGTCGTCGACGAACAGGGTCGCGTCGTGGGACAGATCTGGGCCCGCACCGCCGATGGGCAGGGGGTGGCGACCCCGATCGGTGCCGTCTCGCGGGCCGTCGAGGAGGCGGTTGAGGCCCCCGGGTGCTGAGCAGCTACGCGTCAGGGCTCCGGTGTGCCATCATGGGTGGCGCTGGGAGCCTGGACCGGTCGACGCCGGTCCTCCGTGAGGAGTGGAGCCGTCGTGTCGATGCGGATGTCGCCCGCCGATGCTGTGTGGTACCTGGGCGAAACGCCCGAGAACCCGATGATGATCTCCAACGTGCTGTGGTTCGATCGACAGCTCGATGTGTCGGTGCTGCGCGAGCGGTTGCAGCAGCGCATGCTGGATCGTCACCCGGTGATGCGGATGAAGATCGTGGACTCGATGGTTCCCGGCGTGCTGCCGCGGTGGGTCGAGGACCGCGACTTCGACCTCGACAACCACGTCACCGAGAGCACCCTGCCCCCACCGGGTGACCAGGCCAGCGTCGAGCGGCTGTTCAGCGAGGAGCGCAGCACCCCGCTCAACCGTGACCTTCCGCTGTGGCAGATCCACGTCCGGCACGGCTACCAGGGCGACCGCAGCATCATGCACACCCGGCTGCACCACAGCATCGGCGACGGGCTCGCGCTCACCCAGGTCATGCTGAGCCTGGTCGACGAGTTCGATCCCGGCGCGCTGCAGATCAGCGACCAGCCCTGGACCCAGAAGGCCGGGGAACTGCTCGGCTTCGGCCGCGAGATGCTGGCCAACGGCTCCAAGCTGGCGCGCCACCCGCTGGGGATGGTCGACGTCGCCAAGGACGCGGCCAACACCGCCTCGTGGGCCATGAAGCTGCTCGCCCCCCAGATGGTCG
>SKJO01000288.1 GCA_007121975.1 Nitriliruptoraceae bacterium
CGCTGGTGGCCGAGCGCTTGACCGAGACCGATCCGGGCCTGGCCGCCCAGCTCGCCGTCGCCGCCCACACCACCGCCCCGACCGTGTCGTCGCGGTCGGTGCTGCTCCAGGCCGCGGCCGGAGCCCGCAACGCCCGGTGGCTCGGCGGGCCGGGATCGACCGCGCTGGCCGCCAGCAGCGATGGGACGCTGGTGGCGGTCGGCGACTCGGCGCAGGGCCGGGTCGCGCTGGTGGTCGAGGGCAGCGACGGCCATGAGCGGGCCGCCACGATCGACCTCGGAGCGGCCGAGCTCGAGGTGTATGCGCTGGCGCTGAGCCCCGACGCCCGACAGTTGCTGGTCGGGGACACCGGCCCGCGCGTGACCCGGTGGGACGTCAGCGACCCGTTCGCCCCCATGCCGGTCGGGGAGCCGCTGGTCGGTCCTGACGGCCCGGTGCAGGGCCTGGCCACCGCCCCCGGCGGCGGCGAGTTCGCGGCGGTCGGGCTCGGCGACGGGGTGTTCCGCTGGTCGCTGGACGAGCCGGCTGCGCCCCTGCCGCTGCTGCCCGCCGACGAGATCACCTGGTCGGTGGCCTACCACCCGACCCGCCCGGTGCTCGCCGCCGGGCTCGACGACGGGCGGGTCGTGCTGTGGGAGCTGACCGACGAGCCGGCCGTGCTCGCCGAGGTCGACCTCGGTGACAGCTCGGTGCTCACGGTCGCCTTCGCGCCCGACGGTGGTGCGCTGGCGGCAGGTGTCCGGTCCGGCGAGGTGCGGGTGTTGGACCTCACCGAGCCGGCCGCGCCGGTGCCGGTGGAGCTCGACGAGGCGGGGTTCGACAGCTGGGTGAACGCCGCGGCCTACAGCGCGGACGGGCAGTGGCTGGCGGCCGGCAGCTCCGACGGGGACGTGCGGATCTGGACGACGCGCGACGGGCAGCCGGTCACCACCCTGCCCCATCCGGCGGCGGTCACCGCCGTGGGGTTCACCGCGGACGACCGGGTGCTGTGGACGGCCGCCGTGGACGGCACCGCCCGGCAGTGGCCGCTGGCCAGCGTGCTGCCGGCGCTGGTGGGCGGGCGGATCTGGGGGCTGGACCCCGCCCCCGACGGCCGCGACGTGGCCGCCTTCGCCGGCGGGGTCACGGCGGTGTTCCCGTCCGATGAGGGGCACCTCGGGTCGGTGCCCCTGACCGAGATCGCCGCGCCCGACGACCTGGTCTTCAGCGGCGCCGGGGGGCGCTCACCCGACGGCCGGCTGCTGGCGCAGGGCACGCTCAGCGGTGAGGTCGTGCTGACCGACCTCGGCGACCGCTTCGCACCGGCCATGATCGGGGTGCCGCTGACCGGCTCGGACGCGCTGGTGGAGGACGTGGTGTTCAGCGCCGACGGACGGCTGCTGGCCGCCGGCGGTGCCGACACCGAGGTGCGGGTGTGGGACCTGACCGACCCGCAGGTCCCGGTACTGGTCGCGGTGCTCGACGATCCCGGCGAGCTGGTGCTCGGCCTGGCCTTCAGCCCGCAGGGACGGCTCCTGGCCGCGGGCAGCGCGGACAACCGGGTGACGCTGTTCGACCTCGACGACCCGGCCCGCCCCGTCACGCTGGCGGTGCTCGAGGAGTTCGACAGCGAGGTGTACGCAGTCGCCTTCTCGCCCGACTCCCGGGTGCTCGCCGCAGCCGGATCCGACGCCGAGGTGGTGCGCTTCGACCTCGCCGTCCCCGACGACCCGCAGCCGCTCGGTGCGCCGCTGACCGGCCCCACCGGTCGGATCTTCGACCTCGACCACTCTCCGGACGGTGGGCTGCTCGCCGCCGCCGTGGTGGACGGCACCGCCTGGGTGTGGGACCTTCAGGCCGGCGCCCTGCCCGAGCGCCTGGCGGTGCTGTCTGCCTCAACCAGCCCGAGCTACGCCCTGGCGTTCACCCCCGACGGCGGGGGGCTGGTGACTGCCGGCGCCGACGGGCAGGTCCGCCGCTACGACCTCGACGTCGAGGCGGCGCTGGTCGTACTGTGCGCGTCGTCCGGCGACGTCATCACCGAGGTGGAGTGGGAGCGCTTGGCTCCGGGTCGCGAGTACCGGCTGCCGTGCGCTGGCGTCGCTGACGGTGACGGGGACGGAGACGGGGACGGTGACGGTGACGGGGACGGTCGGGAGGGGAGGGACGAGGAGTTACCGGCGGGCGGCTGAGCGCCACTGCACCGATCTTCGGTGGCACGGATGGTCGGGAACTCGCGTTGGCGAGCGATTCGAGCCCCCGTCGGGCCGCCCGCGGCCCTGAACTCGCGTGAGCGCGTGTTTCGTTCCTCCGTCGCACCGCCGCCGGCAGCCGGTCAGGTCGCTCAGGCGGCCCTGAACTCGCGTGGGCGCGTGTTTCGAGCCCCCGTCGCGCCGCCGCCGGCCCAGAACTCGCGTCGGTGCGTGTTTCGTCCCCCACCCCGCCACGGCCCACCCCAAAGCGACGGTGCGCACTACGCACAACCCGCCAGGCAGGACTTGCACCAGCCGCCAAGCGAATGTATGTTCGTGTCATGAGAAGCTTCGATCCCCCCACCCCCGACCGGGCCACCCCGCCGCACACCACCGGCGACGTGGCCCGTGAGCAGCGCGGCAGCTACCACCCCGGATCCGAGGACCCCGGTACGCCGGTGAGGTTCATGCCGGGCTGGCCCGACGGCCTGCCCTGGCCGCCACCGTTGGACGATTCGGACGTCCCCGTCGAGCAGCTGTTCGGCCCCGACGCGGTGCAGGCCGCCCCCCAAACCCCCGGATGCGCACCCGCCCGGGTCCCGCTGCCCGACCCGCCCGCCAACGCTCATGCCAACCCGATCCTGGCCGCCTGGCAGGACCCCGACCAGCCCCCCATCGACCTCACCGTCATCAACGAGCATCCCGCCCTGGCCGAGCTGATCCTGTGGCTGCGTCAGATCGACGTGCTCACCGCCAACTGTGTCCAGCGGCTCGCACAGCTCGACACCGCCGGTGAGATCCCCACCCACACCGGGGTGAGCATGACCGGCTGGCTCTCCGCCTACGGCCGACGCACCGGCAACGACATCCGCATGCTGCGGGCCACCGTGCGCCAGCTCGCCCGCATCCCCACCCTCAACGCCGCATTCCACGCCGGACAGGTCTCCTGGGCGCAGGTCAGAGCCGTCGTGCTGCACATCCAACGGCTGCCCGCCCGCTACGACGACACCATCGACGCCGCCGTATCCCGCGCCATCGACAGCAGCCTGGGCGCCCAACCCGACGCGCTGGTCACCATCATCCGCCAGCACGTCAACGCACGGTGCGCCGAGCACGACAACGGCAAAGCCGGCACACCCACCTCCCGTGACTTCCTTGGCATGCAACCCTTCCCCGACGCCACCGGCGGCCGCATCTTCGGTGAAGTCGACGCCGAAGGCTGGGCCATCATCGACGCCGCCCTCAACCGCCACCTGCCGCCACCCAATCATGCCACCCGACACGGCTTCGCCGGCGACCCCACCACAGACCAGCCCCCCGGCCACCACCACCCCACCAGCACCGACACCGGCCGCCACCGCCTGCAACGCCTGCTGGCCATCCTCGACGCCACCCTCACCCCCAACCACCCCCACCACCACGGCAGGGCTGCTGACAGCGACGGCGGCGACAACCACGACGGGGCTGACGACCACGGTGGTGACAGCAACACCAGCGAGAGCGACGGCAACCACGACAGCGACCACAACGACAACAGCACCCGTGACGGCGACCACGACGGCGACCGTGGCGACAGCGACGGCACCGACGACGGTGGTGACGGTGACGGCGGTGACAGGACCGGGCGCCGTACCCGGATCAGCGACCATCCCGACCTGACCGACTGGTGGGCTGGGCAGAGCCGCTCCCGACCCCAGCTGATCGTACGGGCCGAACTGTCCGCCCTGCTCGACCGCAGCCAGACCCCCGCCAGCCTGCTGACCACCCTGCTCGGCGGCCAGACCATCCTGACCGCCGCCGCCGCACGCACCCTGATCGACACCCGCGGCGCGGACCTACGCACCATCATCCTCAACGACACCGGCGAGGTCGTCGGGGTCGGACGGCGCACCCGCGTCCCACCCGGCTGGCTGCGTGACGCCATCCTCGCCCTGCACGACACCTGCACCGCACCCACCTGCACCACCCCCGCACTGCTGTGCGACCTCGACCATGCCACCCCCTGGCATCCCGCCCGCCCCGGCGACCCTCAAGGCCGCACCGACATCGACCAGCTCGCCCCCCTGTGCCGCCGGGACAACACCGCCAAAGAATCCGAAGGATGGCGGGCCACCCAGCACGCCGACGGCACCCGCCGCTGGCAGCACCACGCCTCCGGCTACGACATCCGCACCATCCCCGCCACCTGGCAGCCCCCACCCCACCCCGGCGACCCACCCTAACCACCCCC
>SKJO01000343.1 GCA_007121975.1 Nitriliruptoraceae bacterium
CGATCGAGAGGTTGGCGTGGTCGGTACTGACCTGCCGCTCGCCAGCGGCGGTCACCGACGCGACGGGGTCGTCGACCCGAGACGCGACGGGATCGTCGACCCCCACCGTAGGCGTCGGCGCCTCCCACACGAGCCGGAAGCATCCGAGTCCCGTCTGCGTGCGCAGGTCCGGTGCCGCGACACCCCCCAGACGACGCAACGTGGCCACCAGCGCGCCGAGGCTGCCGTCGCCGACGGCTGCCGGTCGCAGGCCCTGCCCGTCGCCGGTCAGCAGCACGGGCTCGAGGTCGTGGCCACGCCGGATCACGGCCAGCCCTGCGGAACGGCGCGAGGCACCTTCCCCCGGGCCGTCGACGAGTTCGAGCACCTCGCGCACCTCGACCGGCCCGTGCGAGGCGGCCAGGGCCTGCATGATGGCCCGGTGGTCCACGCCTGGGCTTGGCGCCACGCCCGGTGCTCCTCACGTCTGGCGCGTCACCTCGAATCGGGTGCGTGCACGATGGTCGGCGAGCGGGGTTCGTACCGGCCCGGGCGCATCCACGTCAAGCCGACCGCCCGACACCCCGGCCCCGACCGCCCGACACCCCGGCCCCGACCCCGACCGGTAGCCTGACGGGCTCCCGACCCCCGGTCCCCCGCCATGACCGAGCCCCCGTCCGCCCTGCTCCGGGCCGGTCTCGTCGCCCTGCTCCGGGCCGGTCTCGTCGCCCTGCTCGCGGTCGGCATGCTGGCCGCGCTGCCGCTGACCGCCGCCGCTCACGGCTCGCTGAGCATCCCCACCGTGCGGCTCGACGCCCGGGACGACACCGTCGAGGTGGTGTGGCAGGCCGCCGCCGACGACGCCGCCGCGATCGCGGTCGAGCTCGGCATGGCGCCCCGGCAGGCGCTGCTCGACCATCTCGCGGCGCTGGCCGCCCTCGACGACGACGCGGACCCCCAGCCGCTGCTCGACACGCTGATCGCCAGCGTCGACGCCGAGGCGCTGCTCGGCTCCGAGGCTCTGCAGCGCTACCTGCTCGAAGCCATCGCGGTGCAGCAGCACGACCGACCCTGCCCCGGACAGATCACCTCGGTGCAGCGCTTCCTGGCCGGGGAGGCGAGGCTGCGCTTCACCTGCCCGGAGCCGGTGGACACCATCGCGTTGCGGATCACCATGCTCACCGAGCAGGACCCGACCCACCGCACCCTGAGCACCGACGGACGGCGCGACGTCGCCGTGCACACGTCGGCAGCCTCGACCCACACCTGGGAGCTCGGCGCCGACGCCGACGACCCCGGCCTCGCCACGGGACTCGGGGCGCTCGGGGCGGGGTTCCTCGGCGCCGCGCTGACCGGCGCCGGCGCGCTGCGCGTCCTCGGGCATCGGTCCGGAGCCGGCCGGTGACCGCCACCGGCACCAGCCGTCTGCTGCCGGGCGACTGGGGGTGGCTCGACGACCAGCTGGTCGAGCTGGTCGACGCGGGCACCACCGGCACCACGGCCGCCGGGGTGGCGGTGCTGCTCGCGCTCGCCGTCGGGGTGGTGCATGCGATCGGACCGGGCCACGGCAAGGTCCTGATCGGCGCCTACCTCGCCGGCACCGACGGACGCCGCCGCGACGCCGTGGCACTGGGGGTGCTGGTCGCGGCCATGCACTCGGGCTCGGTGCTGGCGTTGGGCGCACTGTTCCTGCTCGCGGGACGGCTGCCGGGCGGTGACACGGTCAGCCGTTGGCTGCAGGTGGTGGTGGCACTCGCCGTCCTCGCACTCGGCGGCGCACTGCTGGCACGCAGCCTGCGGGCCCGGCCGGGGCCGGTGAGTGCAGCGCCCGACCGCCGCCTCGACCACCGCCACGACCACGACCATGCGCTGCCCGAGGGCGTCGCGCCGTTGTCGCGCAGCGGGGTGCTGACGCTTGCCGCAGCCGGCGGGTTGGTCCCGAGTCCGGCGGCGCTGCTGGCGCTGGTCACGGCCGTGGCCTTCGGCCGGCCGTGGTTCGGCCTGATGCTGGTGGCAGCGTTCAGCCTCGGACTGGCCATCACCCTGGCGGCGCTTGGCCTGGCGGTGGTCGCCGGTCGTCAGCGGCTCGAACGTGGCGGGCACCCGCGGGTGGCGCGGGCGGCCGCCTGGATGCCACGGATCGCGGCGGTGGCGGTGCTGCTGGCCGGAGGCCTGCTGCTGGTCCGGGCGCTCGCGGCGTTCTAGCTGCGGGTGGCCGGGACCGCCAGCGTGGCGTCGAGCCACCCCGCCACCAGCGCCAGCGCACGGTCGGAACCGGCCCGATCGCGCAGCAGATGGTCGGTGTCCAGCAGCGCGTGGAAGGCCTTGGGCTGCCGGGCCGCGGCGAAGATCCGCTCCCCCTCGCCGATCGGCACCACCTCGTCGTCCACGGCGTGCAGCACCAGCAGGGGCCGACCCAGGCCCGCGACGGCCCCCTGCTGGTCGTGGTCGTCGAGGTCGTCGAGGAAGCGCCGCTCGACCTCGAAGGGCCGGCCGGCGATCACGACCTCGGTGGACTCGCCCTCGGGCAGGGCGTCGAGGTCGGGTCGGACCCGCGCCAGATGTGCCGGGGAGGCCGGCGTACCGATGGTGACCACGGAGCCGACCTCGGGGAGGTCCGGGGCGGCCAGCAGCGCGGCCGCGCCCCCGAGGCTGTGACCGACCAGCGCCTGCGGGCCCGGCACCCGCGCACGCAGGGCCCGACTTGCCGCGGTCACGTCCCCGACGCCACTGGCGACGTTGGTGGTCCCGAACTCGCCCTCGCTCTCCCCGAGCCCGGTGAAGTCGAAGCGCAGCACGGTGTAGCCGTGCTCGGCCAGCCCACGGGCGAGGCGGGTCATGGTCAGCACCTGCTTGGAGCAGGTGAAGCAGTGGGCGAGCAGCACGCCGCGTGCAGCCGGGTCATCGGGGCCCGCGGCCGCGCGGGGATGGTGCAGGACCCCCGCCAACCGGTGGCCGCCGGGGGCCGTGAAACGCAACGGCTCGGTCTCGGTGGCCATGATCAGTCCCCCGGCGCGGGCGGGACCGGCCGGGCGAGCAGCGCCACGCGCAGCTCACCGGTGTCCTGCTGGCCGACCTCGACGAACCCCTGCCCGGTGTGGAACCGCAGGGAGCCCTCGTTGGCCGGGCGCAGGTTGACCTCGCAGGTGACCTCGGCACGGCCGTCACGCCGGGCCCGGTCGAGTACGGCGGCATACAGCGTCCGGGCCAGCCCCCGTCGCCGGAAGGCGGGGGCCACCGCGATGCGGTCGACGTAGAGGTGGTCGGTGCCGCGGGCTTCGAAGAACCGGTAGTTGGGGCTCGCGTAGTCGTGACCGGGGGCCAGCGCCAGCACGAACCCGGCGAGTTGCGGCCGGTCGCCGTCGTCTGCGAGGGCCTCGGCCACCAGCGCGAGGTCGCAGCGGGCCGCGTGGGTACGCAACTGCTCGTCCGTGAGGGGGCCGAGGCGAGGTACCTCGGCGGCGTTGAGCGCCGCCACCGCCGGCAGATCGGCGGTGGTCAGCGCTCGCAGCCGACCCGCGGCGGGGACCCGCGCCACCTCGTGCGGATGCTTCGGGTCGACCATGGGCTCCTCCTGAACGCTGGGGAGCCCGGACGCTAGCGGGAACAGCCGGTCGCTCAGTCGACGAACACCTCGCGCAGCTTGGCCTCCTCCTCGGCGGAGAGGTTGGTGTGCACGAGCTCGACCTGGCGGCCGGCGAAGGTCTCGGCGAGCCGGTCACGCACCGCGTCCGCGCTGAGCAGGAACAGCGCCGAGCTGCCCGGCGTGACCTTGGCACGCACCTGGGCGATGAAGTCGTCGTCGATCCCGATGTCGGTCAGCGAACCGGCCAGCCCGCCAGCCGCCGCGCCGATCGCCGCACCGAGCAGGGGCACGAAGAACAGCAGGCCGAACAGCATGCCCCAGAAGGCACCGGAGGTCGCCCCGGCCCCGGTGAGGTTGTGCAACTGGCGGGTCTTGGGCTTCTTGGCACCGTCCTTCCAGCTGACCACCGCGCCATCGAGGACCTTGATCAGTCCCTGCTTCTGCAGCGAGGTCAGCTCCTCGAGGACCCCTTCGGCCGCGTCGGCATCGTCGAACTTCCACACGGTCAGGTTCGCCATCGTTCGTCTCCTTGGTCCTGGCTCATCGTCGACCTGGATCTCGGGCCGGTTGTCCCGGTCGGGCGCACCTCGGCGGTGACACCACGGATCCACGGGCGCGCAGCCTCTCCGATCCCCGCCCGGCGGTCCTCACCCCCCTTGGGTGAGATCCCTCCCGTGGCCGCCGCTCGACGCCGAGCACAGCACGCTGAGCCCGACCGTGCCGATCAGGGCGACCACGAGCAGCCCCCACACCGGTGCCGCCGGGAGCCGGGCCGCCCCCAGCGCCGTGACGGCCGCCTCGCGCTCGCCGCCGCCGACCC
>SKJO01000121.1 GCA_007121975.1 Nitriliruptoraceae bacterium
CGTGCGCGCCTCCTCGACGACCGCACGCACCGCGTCGGCCAACTCCCGCCGGCCGTGCCGTTCGTCGGCCGCTGCTGCCGCCGGCAGACGCAGGACCGCGTCGACCTGCGGCAGCCGCGACAGCGCGGCGCGCAGGTCGGCGTCGGCGCCACTCACGCCGGGAGCGCACCGAGGTGGATGGTGCCCGGCTCACCGGTCGATGCCCCGGCCGGGAGCACCACCCCGATGACTGCGGCGTCGTGCCCGCGGGAACTGAGTACCGCATGTACGGCCGGTGCATCACGCTCGGCGCAGGCGACCAGCAGACCCCCGGAGGTCTGGGCGTCGCACAGCAGTGTGCGGGTGCGCGCGTCGACGCTGCCCCGCACGAAGCGCGCGGACTGCTCGACGTTGCGCCGGGTGCCGCCGGGCGCGAAGCCCTCGTCCACCAGCGCTTCGACGCCGGGCAGCAGGGGCACCCGCGCGGGGTCGAGTTCGCAGCTCACGCCGCTGGCGGCAGCGAGTCGGTGCAGGTGGCCGAGCAGGCCGAAGCCGGCGACGTCGGTTGCGGCCGTGGCGTGGAACTCGGTGGCGACCTGGGAGGCGCAGCGGTTGAGCCGGATCATGGAGGCCACCGCGGCGCGGTAGGCCCGGCCCAGCGGCGTATCGGCCTCGACCGCCTCGGGGTCACTGCGCTTGGCGGCGGTCACCGCGATGCCGGTGCCGATCGGCTTGGTCAACACCAGTGCCTGCCCCGGCTGTGCTCCGGCGTTGGTCAGCAGGTTGCGTTCGCCGACCTCTCCGATCACCGCCTGGCCGTACAGCGGCTGCGCGGCGTCGATGGTGTGGCCCCCGACCAGCGGGTAGCCGGCCTTGTCGGCGACCGAGGTGGCGCCGGCCAGCACCTGCTCGAGCAACCCGACGTCCAGGTTCCGTGGCCAGCCCACCAGGTTCAGCGCGAAGCACGGCTCGGCCCCCATGGCATACACGTCGCTGACGGCGTTGGCCGCCGCGATCTGCCCCCAGGTGAAGGGGTCGTCGACCAGTGGGGGGAAGAAGTCGGTGGTCGCCACCAGCAGCCGGCCGTCACGCTGTCGCCACACGGCCGCATCGTCCCCGGTGCCGGCCCCCACCACCAGGTCGGGGTGCTGGCCCGGCGCGACCCGGTCGAGCACGCCGTTCAACTCGTCCAGGCTGAGCTTGCAGGCGCAGCCCTCCCCGTGGGTCAGCGAGGTGAGCCGGACCATCTGTTCGGTCACGGGCATCGGATCCCCCTTCCGCCGAGCGCGCCGAGTGTTCGACAGCAGCTCGCGAAGTGCTTGCAAGGATACGCGGTCCGTGGGGTTGGCGTCCATCTGGCGGAGGTGGACGGGAATCGAACCCGCCAGGGCCGGCCGAGCCGACCCTCGCCGGTGTTGAAGACCGGGGGCCCCACCAGGGAACCAGACACCTCCTCGCGGGCACGACGGTACCGGGGGCGACAACCGGCGATCGGCCGCCGGGAACGGCAGCCGGCGGCCGGGAACCTCGGCGCCACCCCGGACGTCCCACGTGCAGACGCCAGGAGCTGCCATGCGCTTCACCCGACCCCTCGCCGCCCTCACCGCCGCCGGCCTGCTGCTCGCCGCCTGCGGCCAGGCCGCACCCGACGGCGCGCCGACCGACCCGACCGGAGACGGCACGGCCGACGCTGCGGATCCCGACACGGCCGACGCTGCGGATCCCGACACGGCCGACCGGCCCGACGCGCCGACCCCCACGCTGGTGCGCGACCTCGACCCCGACGACGCGGCCGATCTCGGCGCGGCGGTGACCGCCTTCGGCTTCGACCTGCACCGCGCTCTGCTCGACGAGGCCGCCGCCGACGCCACCGAACCCGGTACCGGCAACCTCGTCACCTCGCCGCTGTCCGCCGCCGTGCTGCTGGCGATGGTCGCCGCCGGCGCCGAAGGCGAGACCGCCGAGCAGCTGGCCGACGTGCTGCACCTCGACGACCACCTCGACGCCCGCTTCGCCACCCTGCTCGAGCAGCTGACCGCCACCGAGGACGTCACGCTCACCAGCGCCAACGGCCTGTGGGCCAACGACGGCGTCGACCTCGAGGCGGGCTACACCGCGATCGTGGAGGAGGTCTTCGACGCCGAGGTGCAGCAGGTGCCGCTCGGTGACCCGCAGACCGCCGCGGCCATCGACGACTGGGTCGAGCAGCACACCGAGGGCATGATCGACGAGCTCGCCGACGGGCTCGGCCTGCCGGACGGCACCGCGGTGCTCGTGCTGGCCAACGCCATCGCCTTCCTCGGCGAGTGGAGCGAGGGCTTCGACCCGGAGTTCACCACCGAGCGCGAGTTCACCCTCAGCGACGGCACGGTCGTCGAGGTGCCGCTGATGTACCGCGCCTCGGATCCCGAAGCGCCCGTGCACACCGCCACCCGCGACGGCTACCAGGTCCTGCGCCTGACCTACGGCGAGCAGGGCCGCTTCGGCATGGAGGTCTTCCTGCCCGATCCCGACAACGACCTGCCCACGCTGCTTGCGGCCCTGGACGCCGAGGAGTGGGCAGCCGCCGTCGCCGCACTCGAGGAACGCGCCGTGGACGTGACCCTGCCGCGCTTCACGCTCGAGGGCGAGCAGGATCTCGACGGGGCGCTGCGGGCACTGGGGGCCACGCGGGTGCTCGGCCCCGAAGCGCAGTTGGCGCCGATGACCTCGGCCGCAGCCTTCCTCGACCGGGTGATGCAGGCCACCTACCTCGAGGTTGACGAGGAGGGCACCCGCGCGGCCGCCGTCACCGGCGGCATCATGGCCACCTCCGCGCCGCCGCGCTTCACCGTGGACCGGCCCTTCGCGCTCACGATCAGTGACCGCGACTCCGGCACGGTGCTGCTGCTGGCCAGTATCGAGGACCCGCGCGGCTGACCTCGGGCGAGGCCACCCCACCGCCGCGCTGAGCCAGTACCGTCCCGCCCGTACCCACCGGGCGGCGGGAGGCCGGGAGGCGAGCGGCGGGAGGTCCAGCATGCGTGACGAGCTACCCACCCTGCAGCGCTGGCAGGCACAGGGCGTCGAGTTCGCCCTGGCAACCGTGACCTCCACCAGCTCCAGCGCCCCCCGGCCGGCCGGCGCGACGCTCGGCGTCCACCCCGACGGCGAGGTGGTGGGCAGCGTCTCCGGCGGCTGCGTCGAGGCCGCTGTGGTCGAGATCGCCACCCGCGTGCTGGACTCAGGCACCGCCGAGCGCGCCACCTTTGGCATCTCCGACGATGACGCCCAGGCCGTCGGACTGACGTGCGGCGGGACCATCGAGGTGTTCGTCCGGCCGTTCGCCCCCGACAGGCTCGATCTGGCCGCGCTCGCCCGCCACCTCGACGACCAGCACCCGGTCGCGGTGGCAACCGTCGTCGAGCATCCCGACCCGGTCGCGGTCGGGCGGGCTGTGCTGCTCACGCCCGCCGGGGTCGCGGGCAGCACCGGCAGTTCCGGACTGGACCATGCGGTCGTCGAGGTCGCGCGTGGCCTGCTGGCCCAGGGCGCGACCAGCCTGCGCCACCTCGGCGAGGACGGTGAGCGACGCCTTGACACCGTGACGGTGCTGGTCGAGTCGTTCGCACCGCGGCCCCGCATGATCGTGTTCGGCGCCATCGACTTCGCGTCGGCCGTGGCTTCGATCGGGCACTTCCTCGGCTTCCACGTCACCGTCTGCGACGCGCGCGCCCGCTTCGCCACCCGGGCGCGGTTCCCCGACGCCGACGAGGTCGTGGTGGACTGGCCGCACCGCTACCTGGCGGGAACGCAGGTCGAGGCAAGCACCGCGATCTGCGTGCTGACCCACGACCCGAAGTTCGACGTGCCGGTGCTCGTCGAGGCGCTGCGCACCGATGCCGGCTACCTCGGGGTCATGGGCAGCCGGCGCACGCACCGCGACCGACTCGAGCGACTGCGCGAGGCGGGGGTCGACGAGGCCGGTCTGACCCGCCTGCGTTCCCCGGTCGGCCTGGACCTCGGCGCACGCACCCCGCAGGAGACGGCCGTGTCGATCGCCGCGGAGTTGATCGCCGTGCGTTCCGGCGCGACCGGCCAGCCACTGCGCGACCTCGACGGTCCGATCCACCGCTGACCCGCGGCCGCGACCGCGACCGGTCCGTCGCGCGTTGCCCGCCGCCGTTGCCCCGCCGCCGTTGTCCCGCCGCCGTCGTCCCGCCGCCGTTGTCCCGCCGCCGTCGTGGCCTCCGGCCCGCGTCTCCCCCCGTCGCGGGGCTGCCCTGTCCCGTCGTGCGGCTTCCCTCGGCGAGCCTCCCCGCACCCACCGACGCGTACCTGTCGACCCGGCGTACCCAGGCAGACACCTGCGACCGGATGCGTACGCCGCATCCCCCACGCTGGACCACGCGGCGTAC
>SKJO01000413.1 GCA_007121975.1 Nitriliruptoraceae bacterium
CGGGTGCGGCCGCGGCCTCGGGTGGCGAGGAGCCCGTCAACTCGGCCAGTGCCGCGTCGATGCGATCGCGTTCCGCCTCGAAGTCCGCGAGCACCAGCGAGCGCTCGGGGCCGGTGACCTCCCGCGTCACCCGGTCGAGCGTGGCCTTGACCCGGCGCTGCAGGGCCCGCAGAGCATCGACCCAGTCCTCCTTGTGCGCGCGCAGCACGGCGAGGTCGTGCTCGGAGGCCACCCCGTCGAGATGGGCCTGGGCCAGTGGTCGCAGGTCGTCCGGTGCGTCCGGCACGACCGGCGCCGACGGTGTCAGGATGCTGATGGCGTGCTCTTTCCTCGATCTCGCGCCGTCGGGTGGGGTCGACCGCATCGCCGCGGCTGGTCGGCCGCCCAGCGGCGTGACCGACGGCCGGCACCGCAGCGGACCACCGCGTGACGGTGACCTCCACCTCCCCTGAGTCACCGGAGCGACGACCGCCGTTGGATCGGTCCGCCGCCGGGACCGAGGCCAACCGCAACCAGCGGCCGGCGACCCCAGGGCTCTCCGGACCAGCGTAGCCGGCGGTGGCCGGTGCTGCACCCGGTCGAACAACCGGTCGACCGGGTGCAGGGTCGATCAGCCGCTCGGCCCGGCCACCTGGGCGCCACGGGCCCAGGTGGTGCCGCGGGCGCTCGTGGGTCGCTGAGCGGTCACTCGACGATCACGGTGCCAGCCAGCCCCGCCCGGTAGTGGCAGCCGCGGCCGGTGAAGCAACCGATCTCCCAGTTTCCGGAGCGGTCGGGAGGCAGGGTCACCTCCACGGTGACCGTCTCGTTGCCGCGCACCAGGATCTCGAACCCGGGGTCGTCCGCGCTCGGGCCGGTCTGGGCCGCCGGGGGCGTGACCCGCGGTTCGAGCCCGGCGAACAGGTCCTGGTCGAAGCCGACGGCCCGGCCGTCGCGCTCGCGGACCTCACGGCCGAAGGACACGTGGTGACTGGGGTCGTCCTGGTTCACGAAGCGCAGGGTCAGCGGCTCTCCCGTCGGGAGCTGGAGGGTGTCGGGCTCGAAGCCGTAGTCGTGCAGGGCGACCTCGAGCACCCCGTCGTCGTCGGGCTGCGCGGCACCGTCGCCACCTCCCATCAGCACCAGGATGATGGCGGCGAGCGCGAGCACGGTGATGATCGCGCCGTTGCGGGTCGTCGTCGTCATGCCAGACCTCCTCGTCGTGTGGTTCCACGCCGAGCGCGCCCATTTCGGCAGGCACGCCGGCCTGCTCCCTCGACCGTACGCCTCCGCAGCGCGAGGATCAGGGACGAAGGTCGCTGGCCGCGAGCCCGGAGAGCACCATCTGGATCACCGGTGGGGCCAGGTCGAGCGGATCGCCGGCACGGCGCCGCACCGTGTGGCGCATCCCGCCGAGCACGTGCTGGACCAGTTCGGCGGCCAGGTCGGGGTCGAGGTCGGGGCGCAGCGATCCGTCGGCGACCCCGGCGGCGAGGATGCCAACGAGCCGCGCATGGTGCTCGACGAGCTCCTCCTCGACCGCGGCCCGGACCACCGGCGACATGCCGGCTTCCAAGCTGCCGTCACCCATCCGGGCGCGGTCCGCGGCGAAGTAGCGCAGGTGGGCGACCACCAGGTGCTCGAGTTGCTCGACCGCGGGAGCATCGGGATCGATGATGCGGTCCAGTTCGTCGCGGAAGGAGGCGAACTCCTCGCGGGCGAGGGCGGCCACGAGGTGGTCGACGTCCGGGAAGTACTTGTACAGCGTCGGTCGGGACACGCCGGCCCGCTCGGCGATGGCGGTCATCGTGGCGCCAGCCATGCCGTGCTCGGCCAGCACCGCCATGGCGGCACCGAACAGCCGCTGCCGGGTGGACGCCCGGTGCTCGGCCACGGTGTGCTCCCAGGTCTCAGCCACCGTGCCTCCCTCCTTCCCGGCGAGCGTCCGTCGCCGCCCTCCGGGCGTCCCGGTTGTGTGCGCTGATCGCGCGATTGGGGACGCGGTGCGGGTTGTCGGAGTGTAAGTACCGATACAGGATGTCAGGCGGTGCGAACACGCGTCGGCGGCACCGAGCCGTCGTCCCCGTCCTGCGGAGGGACCCCATGCAGCTCGTCTTCCGTGCGCTCGCCGACACCATCGTACGCCGCCCGGTGCTCGTGCTCCTCGCCGCCGTGCTCGTGACCCTGGTGTTCGGAGGGTTCTCGTCACAGGCCGTCAACGTCCAGGACGTCACCACCGAGGACAACGAGTTGACGCGGGCGCTGGCCACCATCGACGAGGAGTTCGGCGAGCCCACCGCCGTGCTGCAGGTGGTCATCGAGGCCGACGGCGACGTGCGCTCCGCCGACGCCCTGCGCACGACGATCGCGATCGAGGAGGCGATCCGTGCCAGCGAGGTGGCCGACACCCTCATCTCCGACGGGCAGCAGCCCGCGATCGCCAGTTTCCTCGGTGGTGCGCAGCAGGGCGTGGCGATGGCCGGGATCGATCCGGCCACCCTCGACGACGAGGCCGTGCGTGAGCTGCAGTCCCAGGCACTGGCGATGCTGCCCCCGCAGGTGGCCGGTCTGTTCGAGAACCTGACCGGCACGGGCGAGCCGCCGACGGCCGGACTGATGGTGGTGTTCCAGGACACCACCGGCCTGGACGGCGAGCAGGTGCTCGACCGTCAGCGCGACCTCGCTGAGGTCATCTCCGCCGTGGACGTGCCCGACACGCTCAGCGTCACCCCGTTCGGGTTCGGACTGCTGCTCACCGGCAGCGACCCCGGGCCGGAGATCGGGCGGCTGTTCGGCACCGCGCTGCTGATCATCCTGCTGGTGCTCGGGGTCGTCTACTGGCTGCGCCCGGAGGCCGGGCAGCGCCGCCTGATCGGACGACGCACCGCCGCCGACGTCGGGCTCACCCTCGCGGTGATCGTGATGTCGGTGGTCTGGATGCAGGGGCTGGGCGTGCTGCTCGGTCCCGACTACCTCGACGTCATCGACTACTTCTCCCCCCAGACCCAGATCGTGCCGATCCTGATCGTGGGGCTCGGTGTCGACTTCGCCATCCACCTGCTCGCCCGCTACCGCGCGGAGGCCGGCGCCAGCGGCGATCCGGATCATGCGCTGCGCGTGTCGATGCGCACCGTGGGCTTCACGCTGATGCTGGTCACCGCCGCCACCGCGATCGGGTTCCTCACCAACCTCGCCAGCCCGGTGTCGTTCCTGGCCACCCTGGGGGTGCTCGCGGCCGTCGGGATCTCGGCCGCCTTCGTGCTCACCCTCACGTTCCTGCCCGCGGTTCGGCTGCTGCTCGACCGTCGCGCGGCGCGTCTCGGGCGGCTGCCCCGCGAGGCGCTGTCGAGTCAGACCGAGCGTGGCCTGCCCCAGCTCGCGGGCCGCACCGCCTGGCTGGCCGAGCACGCCCCAGTCCCCACGCTGGTGGTCGCGACCGCGCTCGTGGTGCTCGGCGGCTACGGCTTCACCCAGCTCGACAGCGAGTTCAACCTCACCGATTTCGTGCCGCAGGACGAGCCGCTGCTCGAGACCTTCGAGACCATCACCGAGCAGTTCGACGGCGGCTTCGAGGAGGCGACCCAGGTGCTGGTCACCGGGGAGGTCGCCACCCCCGAGGCGCACAACGCCCTGGTCGACGCGGTCCAGGCGGCCCAGAACGTGGACGGCGTGCAGAGCGTCGGCGGCCAGACCGACGCGACCTCGGTGGTGTCGGTGCTCGGCCAGGCTTTCGGGCAGGGCGAGTTGGCCGGCCAGCTCGCCCAGGCCGGCGTCCGCGAGGACCTGACCGTGGCCGAGGACGCCGACGTGGCCGCCCTGTACGGCCTGCTGCTCGACGAGGTCCCCGGTGCCGAGCAGGTGCTGGCCCGCGACGGCGAGGGCTTCCTCACCCGCGTGGACCTGCGCACCTCGGCCGGTCAGGACGGGGCCGGCGAACTCGAGACCGGCCTGGCCGAGGTGTTCGCCCCGGTCGCCGCGGCCGGCACCAGCGTCGTACCCGCCTCCCAGCAGATCGCGCAGGCCCGGCAGAGCGAGCAGATCGAGGAGACCCAGGTCATCTCGCTGCTGATCGCGCTCGGCGCGGCGATGGCCCTGCTGGTGGTGCACTTCACGTTGTCGGCCCGGCGCCCACTGCTCGGCGTGATCACCGTGCTGCCGGTGGGACTGGTGCTGTCGCTGACCTTCGGGACCATGGCGCTGACCGGCATCCCGCTCAACCCGGTCACGGCCACCCTGGCCGCCCTGTCGATCGGGATCGGGGTGCCCTTCACGATCCACGTGACCTCACGCTTCCTCGAGGAGCGCACGGTGGTCTACGACGGCAAGACCGCGCTGCGGCGCACCGTGTCGCGCACCGGGGGGGCGCTGGCCGGCTCGGCGCTGA
>SKJO01000077.1 GCA_007121975.1 Nitriliruptoraceae bacterium
ACGGCGGTGACCTCCGCCTCGACCACCTCGGCCCCGTGGTCGGTCGCCTGCCGGCGCGCGACCGTCTGGAAGTCGCTTCCGGTCATGCGCTCGATGCCGAGGTAGTTGAGCAGCAGCGCGTAGTGCATCGGGGTCTCGTCCTGAGCGTAGACGGTGGTGTCGATGCCGTTCTTGGCCAGCAGCAGCGCGGCGCTGAGCCCGCCGGGTCCGTCGCCGACGATCGCGACCGTGGTCATGGGTGCTCCCTGGGTTGACGTCACTGTTGGTTGTTCGAGGTTGCCAGCGGATCGGACGGGCGGGGACCGGACGGGTGGGACGCTCGGGGGTCGCCCAGTACCCGCATCGGGACCGAATCACGTCAGGAGCACCTCACAAGGAGACGAACGCCATGACCCCCTCATCTGCACCGACCGCTGACGTGCGAACGCGCCGGCGGGTGACCGCCAAGCTGCTGTTCGTGCTCGCCGGAACCGTGTCCTTCCTGCTGTCGGTGGGCCTGTGGTTCCTCGGTGACGACCGTGAGCTCGCGATCTTCGTCGGGCTGTGGGTCCCATCGCTGTTCTCGCTCGGCGCGCTGGTGTCGAGCCCGGAGGTGGTCCGATGAGTGACCTCGCGATCTTCGCGATCGGCACGATCGTGTTCTTCATCGGGGGGGTCGGCGTCGTGCTCTACGGCCTCGACTCCTTCCAGCTGTGGAGCCAGCGCGAGACCGATGACGACCAGGACCGGCACCTCGTGGAGGGAACGGTTCGTGACGTGATGGACCCGCGCGCGTAGCGACGCCGGCCGACGGCCGCCTGATCGCCACCGATCAGCGGTACTCGGGGTTGGGATCGTCGAGGCGGCAGCCCGCGTCCCACTCGGAGCGTCGGTTGCCGTGGGCAGGAAAGCCGCCGCCGTCCTTCAACCAGCGGGCGGCGTGCAGCAGGTTCCAGGTCAGAAACGTCGTGTTGCGGTGGGTGAAGTCGTTGTCCGGTCCGCCGGAGCCCTCATCGGCGTACGAAGGGCCCGGTCCGGCCTCACCGAGCCAGGCCGCATCGGCCTGCGGGGGCACCAGGAACCCCAGGTGCTGCAGCGCGTACAGCAGGCTCATCGCGCAGTGCTTGGCGCCGTCCTCGTTGCCGGTCACGATCACCCCCGCAGCCCGGCCGTAGTAGGCGTACTGCCCGGCGTCGTTGAGCAGCCCGGAGTTGCCGTACAAACGTTCGACGACCCGCGTGATCACGCTCGAGGGCTCACCGAGCCAGATCGGCGTGAGCAGCACGACGATGTCGGCGTCCAGCACGCGCGCGAAGAGCTGCGGCCAGTCGTCCCGGTCGGCTCCCTGCTCGGTGAGATCGGGCACGACGCCCGGTGCCAGGACGTGATCGACGGCGCGAATGACGTCGACGGTGACGCCGAGGTGGCGCAGGATCGCGATCGATCGCTCGGCCAGCGCCTGGGTGTGCGACGGTTGCGGTGAGGGCTTGAGCGTGCCGTTGATGAACAGCGCCCGCAGATCGTCGTAGGTCGCGGGAGCCGCGGCGCACAGCGCACGGTCGCGCGCTGCGAGGTCACCTTGCTGCGGGAGGGTCATGGGGGCTCCTGTCGGTGGTCGCGGAGGCGGGGACGGCCACCCACCGGCGGGGGCCGGTGCACCAACAGGAACCCTGCTCGCGGCTCGGGGCTTCCCCCGTCCGTGCTCGGGAGGGAATCCCGCGTGGCCTCCGGGTGTTGACGGGGTGGTCGTGACGGCGTGGTGTCGACCGACCCGATCCGACCCGATCCGACCCGATCCGACGGTGCACCCGACGATGAACAGGAGCCGGCCATCAGCGACGACGAGCTTCGACGGGCACGCTGGCTGCTGCTGCGCTCCCCGTGGCTCCGCCTCGGGCTGCTCGCGGTGCTGGTGGCCGCGGCGGTGGGCCTGTCGCTGCGTGGCGGGGGCATCTCACCGGCCGGGCTGCGTGAGAGCATGGAGGGACTGGGCCTGCTCGGTCCGCTGGTGCTGGTGATCGTGTACGCCCTGGCGACCCTTGCCCTGCTGCCCGGCACACCGTTCACGCTGGCCGCGGGGCTGCTGTTCGGGCCGGTGCTGGGCTCGGTCACCGCGCTGGTCGGCGCGACGCTGGGCGCCACCCTGGCCTTCGGGCTCGGCCGGGTCGTGGGGCGCGAGGCCGTGGAGCAGCTCGCGGGGCGCCGGGTCGAGGCGCTGGACCGACTGCTGACCGAGCGGGGGCTGCTGGCGGTGCTGCTGGTCCGCCTGGTCCCGCTGTTCCCGTTCAACCTCGTCAACCTGATCAGCGGGGTCACCGCGCTGCGGGTGCGCGACTACGTGCTGGGCACCGCCGTGGGTATCGTGCCCGGCGTGGTGCTGCTGGCGGCGATGGGGGGCACGATCGAGGACCCGACCTCGCCGGCGTTCCTCACGGCCGCGGGCGGGTTCGTGCTGCTGACCGTGGTCGCCGCACTCGCCGCCCGGCGCTTCGGGTCGTCACGGACCCCCGCCGCCGACGCCGGGCCGGCCGCCGGACAGTAGGCTTCGCGCGGCCCGCGGGCCCGACCCCGGGGGCGGTCAGGAGGGGTCGTGGGCAGCATCACCCCCGGCCACGGGTCGGTCGAGGTGGCGGTCATCGGGGCCGGCATCGTCGGTGCGGCCTGCGCCTACGAGCTGGCCGCAGCCGGCCTGCAGGTCGCGGTACTCGAGCGGGAGCCGGTCCCGGCGGCCTGCTCCACCGGCCTGAGCGCCGCCGGGGTGCGGGTGCAGTGGACCGACCCGGTGAACGTGGCCCTGTCCCTGCACAGCATCGAGGTGCTGCGGGGCTTCGCGGCCGAGTTCGGGGTCGACAGCGGCTACCGCCCGGTGGGCTACCTGTTCCTGGTCCCCGAGCAGGACTGGCCCGACCACCTCGCCGGGGTCGAGGTGCAGCGCGCCGCCGGCGCACCGGTCCAGGTGCTCAGCCTGGACGACGCGGCGCGGCGCTTCGCGCCGTTCGACCCGACCGGGCTCGCCGGTGCCACCTTCGGTCCGATCGACGGCGTGGTCGATCCGCACGCGGTCACCATGGGCTACCTGCGTCGGGCCCGGGAGCACGGGGCCCAGCTGCGGCTGCGCGCCGAGGTGACCCGCATCGAACGTGGCGCCGATGCCTGGCAGCTGCTCGCCGGCGGTCACGAGGTGCGCGCCCGGGTCGTGGTCAACGCGTCCGGCGCCTGGGCCGGACGGGTGGGCGCGCTGGCCGGCGTGCCGGTGCCCGTCGAGCCGGCCCGGCGGATGATCTGGTCCACCGCGCCGCGCCGCGGGCGCGCCACCACGCCGCTGACCGTCGATGTCGCCAGCGGCGTGTACTTCCGCAGCGAGGGCGAACGGCTGCTGCTCGGCCGCTCGAACCCCGACGAGCAGCCCGGGTTCGTCACCGGTATCGACTGGGAGTTCCTCGAGCCGACCCTGGCCTGCGCCGTCGCCCGGTTCCCGTGGTTCGCCCAGGAGGAGCTCGACGCGCGGGCGAGCTGGTACGGCTACTACGAGCTCACCCCCGACCACAACGGCATCATCGGGGCGTCGCCCCAGGTGACCGGCTGGGTCGATGCGTCGGGCTTCTCCGGCCACGGGGTGCAGCAGGCGCCGGCGGTGGGCCGGGCGGTGCGCGAG
Source organism: Nitriliruptoraceae bacterium (assembly GCA_007121975.1). Classification (GTDB taxonomy): domain Bacteria; phylum Actinomycetota; class Nitriliruptoria; order Nitriliruptorales; family Nitriliruptoraceae; genus SKJO01. The sequence continues at coordinate 3,635 of SKJO01000077.1, forward strand.
GAGATCGTCGACGGCCGCGCCCACAGCATCGACATCGACCCGCTGCGGGGGGGCCGCTTCGCCACCGGCGCGCACCGCCACGATCGCCACGTGGTCTGAGTCCGGTCCCCGCCGCGCGGTTATCGTCAGGGGCCCGATCCCACGGCGACGTCAAGGCGACCCCCATGGCCCAGTTCGGCAGCAGCATCCACTGGATCGAGACGCTTGGTCCCCGCCCACCGATGGCCCGGCTCGACGGGCAGCTGCGCGCGGATGTGGTGATCATCGGTGGGGGCTACACCGGACTGTGGGCCGCCTACCAGCTGATCCGTTCCGACCCCTCGCTCGAGGTCGTGGTGCTCGAGGCCCACCGCGTCGGTGACGGCGCCAGCGGGCGCAACGGCGGCTTCGCGATGACGCTGCTCGACTTCTCGCTGCATCGGTTCGCGGCCGGCTGGGGCGACGACGAGGCGGCCGCGGCCCACCGGGCGGTGGCGCGGTCGGTGAGCGAGCTGGTCGCCACCGTCGAGCAGGAAGGAATCGACGCCGAGGTGGAGCACACCGGGCTGCTGCGGGTGGCGACCAACGCCGCTCAGCTCGATCGCATCGAACGCGACCTCGCGGCCGCTGCCCGCCTCGACCTCGAGGGTTTCCGGGGCCTGGACCGCGACGAGGTCCAGGCCCGGGTGGCCTCCCCCACCTACCTCGGCGGGCTGGTCGAGGACGACTGCGCGATCATCAACCCGGCCA
>SKJO01000087.1 GCA_007121975.1 Nitriliruptoraceae bacterium
GGTCTCGAGGCCGGCCCGCTGCGGGGCGACCAGGCGCGCAGGATCGATGACCGCGGTCGTGCCCGCCGCCAGCCGGCGCCGACGGATCCACTTGTCGACCTCGACCACGATCGGAACGCTCGCGGCCAGCGCCAGGGCCGCCAGCCACTGCGGGCCGGTGAGCGGCCGGGTCATCAGCCCGGCCTGCAGCACGCCGAGCTCGGTGCTCAGTACCAGCAGGCCGGTCGGGATCGCCAGCGTGCGCAGGGCCGGGAGCACCGGCTCCGTCAGCCCGCTGGACAGCTCGCGGCGCAGCACCAGCCCCGAGGCGATGGTGCCGAGCCCCACCACCACGAAGGTCATCGTCATCGACGCACTGGCCGCGTCGGGGCTCGGGGTGTCGGGACCGGCGACCAGCGGCACCAGCGAGGCGACGAACAGCACCCCGCCGTACAGCAGCCACCGGCCGACGGCGGTGGGGTTGGTGATCGTGACCGCCGGGTCCCGCGGCGGCTGGCGCATCACGTCGGGGTCGCCGGGGTCGGTCGCGATGACCCAGACGGGGAACCCGGCGATGAAGAAGTTGAGGAACAGCACCATCAGCGGGGTCATCGCGACCCCGTCGTTGATGTTGAAGGCGGTGGCGGCGACGAACAGCAGCACCAGCGACAGCAGCTGGCTCATCTGGTAGCGGATGTAGGCCACCACGGTGGCGTAGATCCGGCGGCCGAGCTCGATCGCGTGCACCAGGGTGTCGAAGTTGTCGTCGGTGAGGATCATGCGGGCCGCCTGCTTGGTGACCTCGCTGCCCGAGCCCATCGCCACGCCGATGTCGGCCTGCTTGAGCGCGGCGGCGTCGTTGACCGCGTCCCCGGTCATGGCCACGATGCTGCCCTGCTCCTGCATCACCCGGGCCAACCGCAGCTTGTCGTCGGGGGTGACCCGGCCGAACACGTGCAGATCGGGCAGGCGGTCGGCGAGCTCGTCGTCGGACATCGCCTGCAGTTCGCTGCCGCTGATCGCCCCGCCCCCGAGGCCCAGCTCACGGCCGATCGCCCCGGCGGTGACCGCGTGGTCGCCGGTGATCATGCGCACCTCGATGCCGGCACCGAGTGCGGTGGCGACCGCGCGCTTGGCGGCGGGCCGCAGCGGATCGATGATCCCGACCATGCCCACGAACACGAGGTCACGCACGAAGGCCATCGGATCCCGGGTGACCGCGTCCACGTCCTGCTCGTCGATCAGCCGGGCGGCGAACGACAGCACGCGCAGGCCCTGCCCACCCATGCGGTCGTTGGCCTCGTCGAGCCGGACGCGGTCGGCGTCGGTCAACGGGGTGCTGCCGATCAGCGGACCACCCTGCTCGGTGCACCGGGCCTTGACGACGTCCGGCGCCCCCTTGACCAGGCAGATGACCCGCTCGCCGTCCCCCACCGGCACCCGGTGGAAGGTGGCCATGAACTTGTACTCGGAGTCGAAGGGAACCTCGGCCAGCCGCGGGTAGGCGCGCCGGGTCTCGTCGGCGTCGACGTCGAGCTTGGCCGCGAGCACCACCAGTGCCGCCTCGGTCGGATCACCGACCACCTCGCCGTCGTCGGACACGGTGGCGTCACTGGCCAGCACCAGCCCGTAGGCCAGCCGGGTGAGATCGGGCACCGGCACGCCCGCAACCGAGCGGATGCTGCCGGACTTGCGGTAGCCCTCCCCCTCGACGGTGAACCAGTTCCCGGTCGCATACAGCGTCGAGACCATCATCTCGTTGAGGGTCAGCGTGCCGGTCTTGTCGCTGTTGATGGCGCTGGTCGCCCCCAGTGTCTCGACGTCGGTGAGGTTCTTGACCACGGCCTTGGCCTCGGCCAGCTGCTTGGCGCCGCGGGAGAGCATCGCGGCCACGAAGGTCGGCAGCCCGGTCGGGATCGCCGAGATGGCCATCGCGATGCCCAGCAGCAGCACGTCGGAGGGCTCGAGGCCCCGGGAGATGCCGGCCACCACGATCACCGCGACCGCCGCCCAGGCGATCACGCCGAGCAGGCGGGTCAACCCGTCGAGCTCCTGCTGCAACGGCGAGCGGGTGCGGGTGACCGAGCTGAGCATGGTGGCGATCTGCCCCATCTGGGTGCGCATCCCGGTGGCGGTGACGACCATCAGGGCGGTGCCGCGGGTCACCGAGGTGTTCTGGAACAGCAGGTTGGTCCGGTCCCCGAGCGCAACATCGGCGGAATCGAGCACCCCGGCGTCCTTGGCCACGGGCACGCTCTCGCCGGTCAGCGCCGCTTCCTGCACCTCCAGGGTCGCCGAGCGCACGATCCGCCCGTCCGCGGGAACGAGATCCCCGCCCTCGACGTGCACGAGATCGCCGGGGACGAGATCGGTCGCCGGGAGCATCGCCACCTGACCGTCACGCAGCACGCGTGCACGGGGCACCTGCATCCGCGACAAGGCGTCGACGCTGGCCCGGGCCTTGAGTTCCTGCCGGGCGCCGAGGATCACGTTGAGCGCGACCAGGGCCCCCACCACCAGCCCGGTCGCGACCTGATCGATCAGCAGGCCCACGACCGCGACCGCGACCAGCATCAGGTTCATCGGATCGCGCAGCTGCAGCAGCGCGACCGCGACCAGCGACGGCGGCTTCTCGCCGGTGATCTCGTTGGGACCGGTGCGGGCGAGCCGCTCGGCGGCCTGTGCTGCGCTCAGTCCGTCGGTCGCATCCGAGCCCAGCGCGGCCACCACCTCGACGGCCTCGCGGGCATGGGGGGCGTCGATGCCTGGGTCAGGTGCTGGCGCCGTGCCGGGTTGCTGGCTCATCGCGTGACTCCTCGGGACCGTGGCCCGCGCCCCGCTCGGCGCGCGTAGCACGCGACCGTAGGGGATGATCACTCGTTTGACCTCGAGCCGTCGGAGCGTCGAGCGGGTAGAGCTCGACCAGCGCGGTCTCCAGGCTGGTCAGATCGATCGGCCCCGGGCAGTCGTGCCACCACCGGCCGGCCATGAGGTGGGTGCATCCCGGCGGGTCGCCCTGCAGGCAGGCGCGGCCCTCGCAGACGTGGCCGAGCCCCAGCAGGTGGGCGGTCTCGTGCACGAGCAGCGCGACCTGCTGGTCGTGGTCCAGCGAGAAGGTCGCCCCGCAGATGTGCACCCGGCCGGTGGCCACCGGCACGGTCGGCACGGTGTCCGGTGCCCCGCCGTCGCGGGGTGGATGCAGCCGGTACTGGGCCAGACCGTGGTACCCGCCGCAGCGCCCGATCTGCAGCCGCGCACCGGTGACCGAGAGGTCCGAACGGGTCGGCATGGTGCGCACCACGTAGCGCACCCGCAGCCGGCTGCCCGGGGGCGAGAGCACCTCGGCCGCCTCGTCGAGCGCGTCGCTCCCGAACCGGGCGGCCATCCACGGGGTGATCGCCACCCGCATCGCGCTCGGTCCGCTGACCACCGGCAGGCGCCCGTCGTGGCGGGCGACGGGGACCCCGCCGGCACGGCCGGTCTCGAGCACCTCGGCCAGGGGCGGCGGGCCGAGGTCGGGGCGGGTGGGCTGACGCTCCGCGCGTGCGCCGATCAGCACGACCAGCCCGACGAGCACGAGCACGCCGACGGACACCACCCTGCCGTGCCTCCCCCGTCTCATGGTCTGGTCCGGTCTGGTCCGGTCCGCGTCGCACGCGACACCATAGACGCCGGCGGTGGGTGGGGCGACGTTGCCGGCGGGCACCGCGCGACAGGATGGGTGACGGCACGGTCGACGGCCGTGGTGACGGCAGGCAAGCCGTGTCCGCGTCGGTGATCCTCCGCGCGACGAGATCGGGAACGACCGGGCAGTGCTCAACGCTCTTCTCGGACCCCGGTCGGCCCACCGACGAGATCGACGCCAGCGGGTCCGCGTGCCGGCATCCACGACCCGCGGCTCACGGCGGCTGCCACGGATCGACGAGGTCGAGCCCGCCAAACCGGGTGAAGTCCCTGGTGTTCCTGGTGACCGGCGTCATCCCATGGGTCAGGGCGGTCGCGCCGATGAGCGCATCGCGGAAGCGGTCCGCCTCGTGGACGTGCAGCGCCGCCGCCCGTCGCGTGAGCCTCGCGTCGACGACGAGGACGCGAGGGTCGAAGGCTGCGGCGACGCTCTCATCGAGCCAACGACGGAGCACGGCTCCTTCGGGTGGATCAGCACGCTCGGCGAGCCGGTCCAGAACAGGTGTGGTTCCCAGCAGCCGCTCGTCGTCGTGGTAGGACAGCAGGACGTGGGCGGGACGACCGCGATCGGTGGTGGAGACCGGGCCGTGGGCCGCCGCGCACGCCACACGCGTCGATCAGCAGGCACGAACGCGCCGACGCGAACCTCCCTGCGAGGTGCGCGAGGCGGCACCGGTCGCATCACCACGAC
>SKJO01000199.1 GCA_007121975.1 Nitriliruptoraceae bacterium
CGCGGGTGTGCATCAGCATCGTGGCCTCGGCGTTCCAGTAGGGCTGGGCGCCGACGTTGATGCCGGTGACGACCACGTTGATCTCGTGACCGGCCTGGGTGAACTCGATCAGCCGGCGCAGGACCGCACCGACCCCGTCCATGTTCTCGGTGCCGCTGTCCAGCGCGATGCGAGCCCCGGCCGACAGCGCGAACCATTCGGCGGGGATCCCCCGCTGCTCCGCGAGGTCGAGCGCGGCGCTGATGCGGTCGCACTCGGCCATGGTGATCGCGCCCAGCGCCCGGGTCGGGTCACCGAGGATCACCACCCGGGTGATGCCCTCCGGGTAGCGCGCGGTCGTGTTGGTGACCAGCCCCACCACCACCCCGGCGCGGTTCTGCCCGGGCGGGCGGTCGACGGGCACGAGCCGTCCGTGCTCGTCGAGGTCGTGCTCCTCGAAGTGGCCGCCGGTGCTGGCCGGGTGGACCCCGCGGGCGGTGAGCAGCTTGACCAGCTCGTAGGGGTAGGGCGTGCCGCGCCGCCGGCTCTGCACCACCTTCTGGGAGTACTCGTCGAGCGCCACCAGCGGTTCGGTGGGCACGTCGGTCTCGACCACGCTGAAGCCGGTCCCCGACGAGCCGGTCAGCCCCAGGCTGCGCTCACGGATCTCGCCGGTGTCGGGGTGCGGCCGGAGGCAGCTGACCTCGACGCGCTCGAGCCCGAGCCCGGTGACGGTGGGCGCGAGGTCGTTGGCCATCTCGTTGAGGACCTCGTCGTCGACCTCCACGACGGGCCAGATGTGCAACGTGATGCGGTTCCACACCGGACGCTTGCGGATCGGGGTCGCGGCCAGCACCCGGCGCAGCTCGTCCAGCGCCCGGGTCAGCGCCCACTCGACCTCGACGTAGCTCGCGATACGGCCCTCGTCGTCGAGCCGGGGGGTGAGCGTGCGGACCTCGGCCACGGCGAACAGCCGCTCGTCCTTCGGGTTGGTCCAGGCGGTGCCGCGGAACAGGTAGATGCCGTCGGCCGAGGGCAGGCGGTGCAGGTCGAAGTTGGTGTAGCGCCACAGCTTGAGCCGGCGCGCCATCATCGGCTGCAGGCCCCGCAGCGAGCGGTCGTCGACCAGCTGCCCGTCCTCACCGAGGTGGAAGGTCACGTGGTTGACGCGCGCGTCGGGGCCGGTGCTGCCCAGGCACGCCGAGGCGACCGTCGCGTGCCGAAGCCCCGGCACGGCAGCCAGGGGGGCCAGCGCCGTCCGGGCCTGCTCGGCGAAGGCGTCCTCGTCGCAGACGCCCTCGCAGGCGGTGCACACGTCGACCCGGACGCCGGCCCCCTCCGGCAGGCGCTCGAGCACCTGACGGACCCGGTCGGGGACCTCCGCGAGCCGCTCGAGCGTCGACCACACCGCCACGGTGTGCACCACGCCCGGCTCCTCCTCGATCGAGGTCACCACGGTGTCCCCGCCGACCTCCAGCGCGTGATCGGCGGGCAGTCGGTAGTAGCGACGGGTCAGCAGCTCCAGGGCCAGGCCCGCGGAGCCGTCGGGATCCGCGACGACCCGGTTGAGCAGCAGCGGTGCCAGCGGCGTCGGGTAGGACACCACCGCATCGAGGTGGTGGGTGCGGGCCGCCTCGTCGAGGTCGGCGCGGCGCAGTGCCTCGACGTGGGCATCGAGCTCGTCGTAGGCCGCCAGGCGCCGCTCCTCGACCGCGATCGCCTCGAACAGCCGGTAGCGGACCTCACGCGCGAGGTCGGCGACCTGCGGCTCGGTGCGCTGGGTCGCCGAGACCAACCGGTCGAGGACCCCACGGATGCGCTGGCCGCACTCGCCGGCGGTATCGACCCCCTGGTCGTACCAGCGCTGCAGCAGCGCCACGACCACCGGGACCTGCTCGGCGCGGCGGGCCTGGGAACGGAAGATCCAGTACAGCGCGTCGTCGAGCTCGCGGCTGCGGGTCCGTGAGGTGACCCCGTAGCGCTCCAGCGCGCGGTCGAGGTCCTCGAGGAAGCGGGCTGGAAGCCCTTCGCCCCCGGCTTCGACCGAGCGCATGTAGGCGTGCAGGTGCTCCTGCGGGCTGCGCACGAGCAGCGGGTCCTCGGCGATCTCCTCCGCCTGACGGTGGCTGCGGAACAGCGCGCGCACGTCGGCATACGCCCCCAGTGCGCGGATCTCGTCCTCGAGCAGGTCGTCGCGGGCGGGGCCGAGCTCGTCGAGTTGCCGCGCCTGGTCGGTGGCCAGTCGCCGCGCCTCATGGGGGCCGATGTCGTAGCCGAGCACGAAGCGGCGCAGGGCATCCAGGTCGCGCCCGCGTCGCTCGGCCGCGTCCTCGTCGATCGGCGGTCGCGTGGGGGTGAACTCCAGCCGGGTGGCGTCCGCGGGTTCGGGGGGGGCACCGAGCGGGTCGAGCTCGACCAGCGGGGCGCCGGTGTCGACCTGCACGTTGGTGCCGGCGAGCACCCGGCGCACCCGCCCGGCGAACGGGGCGGGCACCGCGCGTTCCATCTTCATGCTCTCGAGCACGGCCACCGGGTCACCCGCGGCGACCTCGTCGCCGGCCTGGGCGGCCAACGACACGATCACGCCGGGGCTCGGCGAGCGCACCATGCCGCCGTCGCGTGCGCGCAGCCGGTGCGGGACGCCGTCGAGTTCGACGAGGTGGTCACCTCCCTGCACGGCCGAGACCACCGCCACCGAGCGCGGCCCGAGCTCGACCCGGCTCTGGTAGGGGCTGAGCCGGGTGACCTGCAGCTCGACGGTGACCTCGTCGACCGTGAGCTCGTAGCGGCGCCGGCCGGTACGGGCCACCTGAACGGCGTAGTCCCGGCCCCGGTGCACCAGTTCGATCGTGCGCCCGACGCCGGGCGCGGTGCGCGGTCGGCCCCGGCTCGCCGAGGTGAACAGCTGCGCGCGGTCGTAGCGCTGCTCGAGGTCGTAGGCGTCCACGGCGGCTACCAGCAGCGCGAGATCCGCATGCCGCACCCCGCTGAGTCCGCCGTTGTTGGCCACCCGGTCGAGCCAGCCGGTGTCGTACGCGCCGGTGGCGACCTCGTGGCGCTCGAGCAGGTCGAGCAGGAAGCCCTTGCTGGTGGTGCCCCCGTCGAGCAGGACCACCAGCTGGGTCAGCGCCAGGTGCAGCCGCACCCGCGCCTCCTCGCGGTCGCGGCCCCAGGCGACGAGCTCGGCCACGGTCGGGTCGGGGCCGGCGGCCAGGTCGCTGCCCTCGGCGATGCCGGTGTCGACCCGGATGCCGGGACCCGACGGCAGCTGCAGCAGCTCGACACGGCCCGGTGCCGGGCTCAGCGCCGCGTCGGCGTCCTCGGCGTTGAGCCGCACGGACATCGCATGGCCGCGGGTGTCCGGCGGCGCCCCCTCGAGCCGGCCACCCTCGGCGACGTGCAGCTGCAGCTTGGCGACGTCGATGCCGTGGGTCATCTCGGTGATGCCGTGCCCGAGCGGGATCCCCGCGCTGATCCGCAGCAGCGCGAGGTCGTTGCTGCCGGGGGGCCGCACGAAGGTGACGGTGCCCCCGCCGGCGAACCCGGCCAGGGTCATCAAACGGGCGGCGACCGCGCGCAGCCAGCGGTCGTCGACCCCGGCGATGGCGCCGCTGGCGGTCTCGACCAGGACCTTCTCGGTGCGGCGCTGCAGGGTGCCGTCGTGCACGTCCACCGCCCACGCGGTCCCGCGGTGGTCGGCGATGGTCAGGACCTCGAGGTGGCGCGGGTAGCTGCCCGACAGCGAGGCCGGATCGGCCAGCGCAACGCCGGCATCGGCGGCCAGCGCCGCCAGACCGGCCGGGTCGGTGATCCGGCGCAACGTGTCGCCGCCGGGGCCGACCTTCATGATGCCGAGTCGTTCGCACAGATCGGAGAACGCCGGCAGCTGCGCCAGCGGGCCCCACCCGGCCCAGGCCGCGTCCGCACCGCTGGCGATCAGCGCCGCCTCGATGCCCTCGAGGTCGGACGGGGCGGCACCGAGCGAGCCAAGTCCACCCGGAGCGGCCGACGGTCCGCCGAGGCTGACCGCCTCGTCGGCGGCGCGCACGACCAGGGCATCACGCTCGGCCTCGGTGTGCACCGCGATCAGCCGCAGGTCGCGTCCGTGCTCCCGGGCGTGCTCCCTGGCGGCGCGTACGAAGCGCATCGCCGGGGCGCCCCGGTTGACGATCGCGAGCCGGCTGATGGTGCGGGCATCCACGGTGAACTCCCTGGTGGTGGGTCGTGACCCGAACCGACGGGTCGGGGGTCCTACGACGTCGCGGGCGGGTCACCGAGGGGTCGGTGCCCGCCCGCGACGTGACGAGAGGTGGCGGCGGTCGTCCCCTCCCAAGGCCGACCGCCGCCCCCGGTCTCAGCGCATCGCCGCCGCGA
>SKJO01000226.1 GCA_007121975.1 Nitriliruptoraceae bacterium
GTGAGCGCCACCTCCTTCGCACCCGACCGGCAGGTCACCCGCGGGCAGGTCGCCGCACTGCTCACCCGCGCGTTCGACCTCGACCCGGTCGACGACGGCCCGTTCGACGACACCGCCGGGCACACCCACGAAGGCCGGATCAACGCCGCCCATGCGGCCGGGATCACCCAGGGCGTGACCGCCACCTCCTTCGCCCCCGACCGGGAGCTCCCACGCGACCAGATGGCCTCCCTGCTCATCCGCGCGCTCGACGCCGCCCAGGACCTGTAACCCCCCGACCCGGACCACCGCACCGCACCCCGCCCCGGCTGCCTCAGGCGCCGGGGCGGGGCCCTTGGTGCGACGCGTACCGCGGTCCGCACCCGGTTCGGATGCCTGCTGACGGCCCCTCGACCCCGCGGACGGACAGAGGGCTGGCCTCGTGCGTTGCACGGGGTCGTCCACCGACGGGGCGGTCGCGATGGACGGCCCGTTGAGCTGAGCGCTCGACGAGGTGGTCGTGCCCCTCGCCCCGAGACTGAGGCCGGCTGTCCGCTCACCGCATCGGCGGTTGACATGACCGCGCGTCGTCTACGTATCCGGCCACTGACTGACGCGGGATCGGTAGAGTTCGGGCGCGCTCAGGGGAAGCCACGCAACCGGCTGGGAGGGCCTTGCTCATCATGCAACGGCATGCCACGGAAGCACGCACATCAACCGGCCCCGCACGAGCGGGAACGACCGCTCCGGGGTTGGCGCCTCGGCGAACGGGGGTGGTGCTGGCAGCGGTGCTGGCGCTGCTCGCGGTGCTGGTCGTGCCCGGCGAGGGGCAGGCGCAGACCGAGGCTGCCGGTGGCTGGTCGCAGGCGGCCGCCGACGCCGCCAACACCAACCGTGCGGTGGCCGACGGTCCGTCCGACCCGGGCCTGCGGTGGGCGGTTGACCTCGAAGCGATCGTCACCGACGAGGCCCCCCGCGGCTACACCGCCGGCGGGCAGGGCGCGCTCAACCGGCCGATCATCGGCCCGGGCGGCGACGTGATCGTGCCGGTGGCCAACCCCGAGATCGGCGGACGGCCGGCGTTCGTGGCCCTGGATCCCGACACCGGGGAGATCTCCTTCGAGTTGCAGCGCCGCGCGGGCAACTGCGCCCCCGCAGTGGACAGCCGCGACCGCATCTGGGCCGTGATGAACTTCGATTACGACGAGGCCACCTCCACCAACAGCCTGCGCGCGTTCGACGCCGCCGGCCAGGAGCTCGACGAGGCACTGTTCGACCTCACGGAGCTCGGCGTGGCCAGCCCTGCCGGCTGGTGCGGCTTCAGCACCGGCCTGCACCTCGCCGGGCAGGGCTCGGACGAGTACCTCGTGCTGTTCCACGTCCCCGACAACCGGCACATCGCCGCGCTGGACCTCTCCGGGGACACCCCGAGCATCGCCTGGCAGCTGGATGCCGAGGACGCCGCGGTGCCCTTCGACCGGTTCGAGAACTCCTCCCACGGCAGCTCGGGCGGCGGGCCCTCCGCCCGGCTAGCGGCGATGACCGACACGCAGCTGATCGTGCCGGTGCGCACCGGCGAGCAGCACCAGCTGGCGTTCCTGGAGCTTGCGACCGGGCAGATCGAGCGGGTCGTGGACCTGCCGGCGTTCACCGTGGACGGCCAGCCGCGCGAGGCGCCGCCTCGCGGGTCGGTCACCGTCATGGTGGTGGGCGACACGGTGGTGGCTTCGCTGGCGGACCGGGGCGACTACGCCGGGGTGCTGCACGGGGTGTCGCTGACCGGCACCTCGACGTCCCCGGACTGGACCCAGCTGCTGCCCTCCGACACCCGCAACGTCAACGGCGCACAGGTCATGGCGGTGAGCAACGGCACCGTGGTCGTGCCCACGCAGGCAGACGGACAGCTGGGTTTCCTGCAGGGGCATGACGCCGCCACCGGCGAGGCCACCGCCTGGGCCAACAGCCTCGAGTCCAGCAAGTTCGACCCGCAGCTGGTCACCGACGCCAGTGGCGCGATCTACGCGACCTACTGGCCGGACTGGCCGGCATCCCGCGCGATCAACCTGGTGCGCTACGGACCCGACGGGCAGCTCAACTGGGAGGTCTCACGCCCCGCCCTGCTCGGGCAGCCCGACGAGCCGGCCACCGACGAGTTCGAGATCGGACCCATCGACGCCCAAGGCACCCTGTATGCCCGCGTCGGCTCCCTGCTCCACGCCATCGACGACTCGGGTGGGCTGGGGCGCCAGCCCCGTGATCGAGTGCAGGACCTGTGGTTGCTGGCCGACATCACCGCGGTGGACGAGCAGGGAAACGAGCGCCAGCTGCTCGACGACCTGGTCGACGAGCTGGCCGCTGACGCCGAGGACCCGATCGCACTCAGCGAGCACCATGCCTTCACCCCGACGCCGGCACTCGGCGCGCAGCTGGTCGACAGCCAGGGAACCTCGATCGACGGGGTCGAGGTGATCACCGGCCTGCTCGCCCTGACCAGCCTGCCCGAGGACAGCGACGTTCCCGAGGACCTGATCGGTGAGGCCACCCTGATGGTCGTGGCCACCGCCACCTCCCCCGACGTGCACGTGGCCAGCGGCGATCAGCTCACCTTCGACGACACCGGCCTGACCACGCTGGCCGGCGTCAACAGCGGTCATCTGACCCGGGCCTTCGCGCAGACGCTGCCCAGCGGCGAGGAGCCGGGGCTCGATCCGCTCGAGACGCTCGAGCGGCGCTGGCAGCAGGGCAGCGTCACCTGGGTCACCGACGACGAGGGCGAGGGCCCCGCGTTCCGCATCGCGATGCCCTTCCAGCGCGACGCGTCCATCGCCGTGGCCGGCACCGCCCTGCCCCGCGACGAACCCGGACCGATCAGCTTGGCGGTCGACAAGGGCATGCTCGGCCCCACCGACGTCATCGTGGGCGCCGGCTGCGCCTTCGCCGGCATCGCCGTCGGCACGCTGGTCGGCGCGGGCACGCTCGGCGTCCCCGGGGTCGCGGCCGGCGTCGCGGTCACCACGGCCTGCGTGGCCCTACGGCTGCGCAACACCCTGTCGAGTCTGCCAGAGGCGATCGATCGCCAGCCAACCCCGCGTCCCTCCCCCCAGCCCGGCGGCCCGCAGGGGCTGGGGTTCGGTGACCCGCACCTGGCGACCTTCGACGGGCTCGACTACGACCTGCACGGCCAGGGCGAGTTCCACCTGGTGCGCGGCGAGGACCTCGAGATCCAGATCCGCATCGCCCCCTGGGGCACCCTGCGCAACCTCGCGATCATCACCGAGGTGGCCTTGGATGTCGCCGGCGACGTCATCGTCACCGACGCCGGGCAGCTGCCCTCCACCATCACCATCAACGGCGAGCAGGTCGAGCTCCCACGAAGCCACCTCCTGGACCTGCCCGCCGGCGGCAGCCTCACCCGCTGGGGCGGCGAGGTCCTCGTCGCCTGGCCCGACGGCACGCTGGTCGAGGTCTTCACGACACGGCGGCGGGGCATCGACACCGCCGACGTGCGGGTCTCGCTCGCTCCCGAGCGGGCGGGTGAGGTGGTGGGGCTGCTCGGCGACGCCGACGGCGACCCAGACAACGACCTGACCACCGCCGACGGCCAGGTCCTCGACGACCCCGACTTCACCACCTTCTACGACGTCTACGCCGAATCCTGGCGGGTGGATGCCGACGACAACCTGTTCGACGAGCTCACCCACGACCGCTCCCTGCCCGAACGCCAGACCACCCTCGCCGACCTCGACGACGACCGTGTCGCCTGGGCCCGAGCGCTGTGCACCCCCGCCGGGCTCACCGACGCGTTCCTCGAGGCCTGCCTCATCGACGTCGCCGCCACCGGCGACGCCACCTTCGCCGCCACCGCCGCCACCGCCCAGGCCGCCGTGCGACCCGGCACCCTCCATCCCGACCTCCCCCCCGTAGACGACCCCGAACTGCCCGAACCTGACGAGCCCGAGGAGTGCGGCACCTCGTTCGTGGACGTCACCGACGCCAACGTGCACGCCTGCGCGATCGACCAGCTGCGCGACCGCGACATCACCCTGGGCGTTGGCGACGGCCGCTACGACCCCACCGGCACCGTCACCCGCGGACAGTTCGCCACCTTCCTGGTCCGGGCACTCGGGCTCGACCCGGTCGCCGACGGCCCGTTCGACGACACCGCCGGCAACGTGCACGAACCCCAGATCAACGCGGCCGCCGCGGCCGGGATCACCCAGGGGGTGACCGCCACCTCCTTCGCACCCGACCGGCAGGTCACCCGCGGGCAGGTCGCCGCGCTGCTCACCCGCGCGTTCGACCTCGACCCGGTCGACGACGGCCCGTTCGACGACATCGCCGGACACACCCACGA
>SKJO01000046.1 GCA_007121975.1 Nitriliruptoraceae bacterium
GGCGGCGGGCGCCGATGCCGCGGGCCGCTGCTCGCTGGCCGCCGGAGCACCGCGGCCGTTGCCGGCACCGGAGGGCTCTGCGCCGTCGGGCGCGCTCACGGTCGTCTCACCGGGCTCCTCGGGCCGGTAGTCGGCGAAGAACTCCCGCCAACTGCGCGACAGCGAGGCCGGATCACGCCGGAACTGCTCGTAGAGTTCCTCGACGAGCCAGGCGTTGAGCTCGGACTGGCTGGTCGAAGACGACGTCAAAGCAGACGTCGAGGTGGGATGCGGCGTGCTGGCCATCGTCGCTCCGGCGGTCGTGAGGGACGCGGGTGGCAGGGTAGGGCCTGACCCGACGTGCCGTCCCATCGGCGCGGTACCGTCGACGCAGCCGGACCCGCCCGACCGGCCCTGCCCGACCGGAGACCCACGTGCGCCAGTTCCTTGCCGCCGCGACCGCGTTGGTGGTGCTCGCCGGCGTCGTGGCCGGTGCGTGGTTGCTGCTGGACTCGACCCTCGGCGGCGGGGACGACGCCGACGAGTCGCCCGAGCCCGGCGACGACGCCACCGCGACCGCCGAAGCCTACGCGCAGGCGTGGACCGCCGGTGACCATCTCACGATGGCCGCGCTGGTGCGCGACGCTCCCGCCGATTTCACCGCCGTGCACCAGCAACTGCGCGACGCCCTGCAGCCCTCCCGCTTCGAGGTCGACCTGCGGGCGGTGGACGACGTCGCCGACGGTCGCGCCACCGCGCGGATGGAGGTCACGCTCGCGCTGCCCTTCGCGGAGTCCGAACCGTTGAGCTGGCAGGTCGATCTCGAGCTGTTGCGTGACCGCGGCCAGTGGGCGGCGAACTGGACCCCGGCAAGCGTCCACCCGGAGTTGCGTGCGGGGCTGGTGTTCGACCTCGAGACCACCTCGGTCGAGCGCTCCCCGATCCTGGCCCACGACGGCACCGAGTTGGCGGGCAGCGGAACGCGGGTGATCTTCGGCTTCGAGCCCAGCGCGGTGAGTGATCCCGAGGCGGTCGTCGAGGCCTTCGAGGAGGCGCTGCCGGGATCCGGGAGCACCGCCGAGCGACTGCTCGCACGCAACGACCTGGTCGACGGGTGGTTCTACCCGGTGGTGACCGTGTCGCAGGCGGTCGCGGATGCCGCCTCCTCGCGGCTGCGCGAGGCGAGCGGCATCCTGCGCCAGACCGAAGGCGGCCGCACCACCTACGCGCAGGACTTCGCCCTGCACGTCATCGGGCGGGTCGAGGAGGCGACCGCCGAGGACCTCGAGCGTCTCGGTGAGCCCTACGAGGCTGGCGACGAGGTGGGTCGCATCGGCCTCGAGCGCGAGTTCGAGCGGGAACTGACCGGCAGCGATCTGATCACCGTCATCCTGCGCGACCGCAGCGACAACGCGGTACGTGCGGAGCTCGGCACCTACCAGGAACAGCCGTCGGGTCCGCTGACCACCACGTTGGACGTGACCGTGCAGCAGGCGGTGGAGAACGCCCTGACCGGCATCGATGCGACCCTCGCCCTGGTCGCGGTCGACGCCACCACCGGGGCGATCCGAGCCAGCGCGAGCCGCCCGCTGACCGGCTACAACCGGGCCTTCGAGGGACGCTATCCGCCGGGTTCGACGTTCAAGGTCATCACCGCCGAGGCGCTGATCGCCGACGGGCTGGGCGCCGGGGACGCGGTCGCCTGCCCGGGCGACGCGGTGGTTGGTGGCCTGCAGGTCACCAACGCCGGCACCCTGGCACTGGGCGAGACCACCCTGCGCACCGCGTTCGCGCGCTCGTGCAACACCACCTTCGCGCAGCTCGGGGGGGTGCTGGGTGAGCAGGCGATGACCGAGGCAGCCGAGCGGTTCGGTTTCGGGGTGGAGCCGATCAGTCCCCTGACCGCGGCCGGCGGGTCGTTTCCTGTGCCCGCCGACCTCGCAGCACTGGCCGCCGCCTCGTTCGGCCAGGCCGAGGTGACCGCCTCGGTGCTGCACCTGGCCTCGGTCGCCGCCGCGGCCAACACCGGCGTGTGGCACCAGCCCTACCTGCTCGCGGCGGATGGTCCGGGGGAGAGCCGACAGCTGGCCGCCGGGACGCTCGAGCCGCTGCGCGAGTTGATGCGCGCCGTCGTGGTGGAGGGGACCGGGACCGCCGCCGACGTGCCCGGCACCGGCGAGGTCCGCGGCAAGACCGGTACCGCCCAGGCGCAGGACGGGATCGAGCACGCCTGGTTCATCGGCAGCTACGGCGACCTGGGCTTCGCGGTGCTCGTCGAGGACGGCGGGTCCGGCGGCGAGGTCGCCGCGCCCATCGCCCGACGCTTCATCGAGGAACTCATCGCTCTGGAGCGGGCCGCGCTCGAAGGCGACGCCGAGCCGGCCGACGGCGACGACCCAGCCGAACTCGATCCCGACGCCGACCTCGATCCCGATGCCGAGCTCGATCCCGACGCCGAGCTCGATCCCGACGCCGGCTGACCCAATGACGCGCGAGCTACCGTTGGTCGTCCACTGACCGCCGCCAGGAGGTGTCCCGTGCCCACGCTCCGGCTCACCGACGACGCCGACGCCGATGCCCTGCTGTCGCGCAACCCCTTCGCTCTGATGGTGGGCATGGTGCTCGACCAGCAGATCGCCATGGAGCTGGCCTTCCTCGGGCCACACCGCCTCGCCGAGCGACTCGGCGGGGAGCTGACCCCGGCCCGCGTGGCCGCCGTGGACCCCGAGGAACTCGAAGAGGTGTTCCGGACCAAGCCGGCGCTGCACCGCTACCCGGGGTCGATGGCCAGCCGGATCCAGGCACTGGCCGCCGCGATCGTCGAGGGCTACGACGGCGACGCCGCGCGCATCTGGCAGGACGTGGACTCCGGCCGGGCGCTCAAGCGCCGCTTGACGCAGCTGCCGGGCTTCGGAGAGCAGAAGGCCAGCATCTTCCTCGCGCTGCTCGGTAAGCAGTGCGGCATCACGCCGGACGGCTGGCAGCAGGCCGCCGGCGACTACGGCCTCGAGGGCTACCGGTCGATCGCGGACGTGACCGACCCCGACAGCCTGGCCAGGGTCCGCGAGACCAAGCAGGCCGCCAAGGCCGCCGCCAAGGCCGCACGGCGCTGAGCTACTCGGGGACCACCGAGTAGGAGAACAGCAGCATCGTCGCCAGACCGATCGCCAGGATCCCGGCCGGCGGCCACCCCCAGCCCCGGCTCCAAGGCCACAGCGGGGCGACCAGCACGACGAGCACGCCGAGCACGGCGGCGAACGCAAGGTTGGGCACGTCGGACTCCAGGTCGGCCGCCTACCGCTGCAGGGCCCCGGCCGCCTTGCGGGCGGCGATCAGCACGGGGTCCCACACCGGCGAGAACGGCGGGGCATACGACAGGTCGACGTTGAGCAGGTCGTCCACCGTCATCTCGTTCCACAGCGCGGTGGCGAACACGTCGATGCGCTTGGCGGCGCCCTCCCGCCCCACGATCTGGGCGCCGAGCAGCCGGCCGGTGCCCTGCTCGGCCACGACCTTGATCGTGATCGGCTTGGCGTCGGGGTAGTAGTGCGCCCGGGTGGTCGCGTCGATGCTGGCGGTGATCACCTCGAAGCCGTCCCGGCGGGCGGCAGCCTCCCCGAGCCCGGTGCGGGCGATCTCGACCTCGCAGACCTTGGTGACCGCAGTGCCGAGCACGCCGGGGAACGCCCCGTAGCTCCCGCCGAGGTTCAGCCCCGCGACGCGGCCCTGCTTGTTGGCGATGGTGCCGAGCGCGATCGACACCGGCTGGCGCGAGACCCGGTGGTAGGTCTCGGCGCAGTCGCCGGCCGACCACACCCCGTCGACCGGGGTCGCCTGGCGCCGGTCGGTGACGATGCCGCCGCTGGGTCCGATCGGGATCCCGGCCGTCGCGGCGAGGTCGCTGAACGGCCGGGTGCCGGTCCCGAGCACGGCGAGGTCGGCCTCGAGCGTGCCCTCGGCGGTGGTCACGGCCCGCACGAACCCGTCCGTGCCGGTCTCGATGCTCTGGACCGGGACGCCGAGGTGCAGGTGGATACCCATGCCCCGCATCGCGTCGGCGACCTGACCGCCGAGCTCGGGGTCGAGCGTGGACATCGGCTGCTCAGCCAGGTCGACGACGTGGACCTCGAGCCCACGCAGCAGCATCGCCTCGGCCATCTCGATACCGATGTATCCCGCACCGATCACCACCGCGCGCCGCGGTGAGCGCTGCTCGAGCGCGTCGAGCAGCGCCTGGCCGTGCCCGAGGGTCTGCACCCCGAAGACGCCGTCGGCGTCGATCCCGGGCACCGGGGGACGTACCGGGGTGGCGCCGGTCGCCACCAGCAGTTCGTCATACCCGTGGTCCTGCTGCTCGCCGGCGTCGAGGTCGCGCACCGTGACGGTGCGGGCCTCAGGGTCGATGCCCACGACCTCGTGGCGCATCCGCAGGTCGATGGCCTGCTTGGTGCGGAACACCTCCGGTGCCCGGGCCACCAGCCGGTCGCGCTCGGGGATCAGCCCGGCGACCCAGTAGGGGATCCCGCAGGCGGCGTACGAGCTGAACGATCCCCGCTCGAAGGCGAGGATGTCGAGCTCGTCGGGACCCTGCAGGCGGCGCGCCTGGGAGGCGGCGGACATCCCGGCGGCGTCGCCACCGATCACGATCAGTCGCTTGGTCATGACGCTGCCTCCTGATGCTCGACACCCGGATCGGTGGTGGTCGGGGGTCCGGGCGGTGCGGCCCGGGAGAACTCAGGCAACCATGCCCTGCTCGCCGGTGTCGGCCACGAGCTCGAGCCCTTCGCGGACCCAGGCCCGCAGTCCGCCGTCGAGGTTGGCGACCTGGTAGCCGGCCTGCTCGAGCGCCCGGGTGACCATCCCGCTGCGGCTGCCGGTGCGGCACACCGCGATGATCAGCTGGTCGGTGGGCAGCTCGGCCTGACGGGCGGCGAGCTCACCCATCGGCACGTGGACCGAGCCGTCGATGTGGCCGACTTGCCACTCGCGGGGTTCGCGGACGTCGAGGAGGAAGGCGGAGTCACGCTCGGCGTGGGCGGTGAGGGGGTCCATCGGTCGTTCAACTCCTGGGAGGGGGGAGAACAGGGAGGGGGAGAACAGTGAGAGGGGAACAGCGGGGGAACAGCGGGGAGCACACGAGGTCAGCCGGCGGCACGCACCCGGCCAGCGCTCATTCGGCCAGCCGGGCCAACGCACGCTCGAGCCGGCTGCGGGCCTCGTCGGCCACGGCAGCGAGTTCGGCGGCGTCGGACATCATCATCATGGCGTGGGGATCGACGGCGAGCACATCCGTGTGGCCCTCGCCGGCGGCCCGCAGCACCACGTTGCACGGCAGCAGCGCCCCGAGGTCCGGGTCGGCGCTCAGTCCGCGGTGGGCGAGCCCGGGGTTGCAGGCGCCGAGCACCCGGTAGCCCCCGACCTCGACTCCGAGCTTGGCGCGCAGGGTCTGCTCGACATCGAGTTCGGTGAGGACCCCGAAGCCCTCTTCGGCGAGCGCGGCGCGCACGCGGGGCTCGGCGGCCTCGAGGTCGTCGGCGACGGTCACACGCAGGGTGTAGTCGGGCATGTCAGCTACCTCGCAGCGGGTTCGGGTCTCAGCACGCACCGGGCACAGCGCACGGGTCGTGCGGGTCGTCGCGGTCAACGCCGCGGGAAGGTCCGGGCATTCCCGACGCTCAGTTCGCGGCGGCCACCCGGTGCAGTCGGGAGTACAGATGGTCGGTCTCGCTCACCCCGCCGGCGGCCATCGCCAGCGTGACGTGCAGGACGTCGTTCTCGATCCACAGCCGCCGGCGCACCCGGTCCACCGGCGTGGCCGTGCTGGTGGCGGCCACGGCGGTACTGACCAGATCGAGCACCCCGTCGCGCAGTTCGCCTTCGTCGACCTCGACCAGGCCGGTCGGCTGCGCCACCACGAGCTCGACGCGCAGCGGGCTGGTTTCGGGCACGACGCGCAGGTAGCCGGACTCGGCGTGCATCGGGGCGCCGCTCTCGGGGTGCCAGGTGCGCTGCGCATAGGTGAGGAAAGGCCGACCGACCTGTGCGAACACCAGCCGTTCGCCGTACCGGAACGGCGAGATGCCCGGGTAGTCGCCGCTGCCCTCCCCCTCCCAGGTGCCGACCATCTCGAGCAACGGTGCGAGGGCAGGATGCGAACGGGGGGGTGCGGCGCTCATCTGGGACCTTCGGGGATCGGTGCGGCCGGGACGTGGTCGGTGACGTCGAGCAGGTCGACCACGACGACCAGCGGCTCATCGGGGGGAATCACGTCCTCGACGCCACGCTCACCGTAGGCCAGCTCGGCGGGCACGGTCAGCAGCCGCCGCCCGCCGACCCGCATACCGGCCAGACCCTGCTCGAGACCGGGGATCAGCGCGTTGGCCCCGAACGTCACACTGAGTGGCGCACCCCGCGCCCAGGAGTTGCGCACCACCCCACCGTCGGACCACCGCAGCATCGCCACGTGCGCGGTCAGGCGCCGCCCGACGACCGCGGGCGGTCCGCGCCCGACCACCAGGTCCTCGACGAGCAGCACGTCGGGTGCCGCCGCCCGGTCCTCGGGCAGCAGCCCGCCGAGCTCCGGGGCCTCACCACTCCCGGCCAGCGTGTCGGTGGCACTGCGCCCGGGGTCGACGGGGTCGTCCGCCTGGCAGCCCCCGAGCACCCCTGCGAGCAGCACCGCCACGAGCACCACCGGCCGCCGCCGGCCGCGCCGCCCGAGGCGGTAGCGTGGCCCCATGCTGCTCGCCATCGCCGGGGTCGTCGCCGGTCTGATCGCGTTGACCATCGCCGCTGACCATTTCGTCCTCGGCGCCGCGCGGCTGGCCGGTGTGCTGCGCCTGTCGCCGGTGGTCATCGGGGCGGTCGTGATCGGCTTCGGGACCAGCGCCCCGGAGATCGTGGTCAGTGGGCTTGCCGCCGCGCAGGGCTCGGTCGACCTCGGGGTCGGCAACGTCATCGGCTCCAACGTCGCCAACCTCACCCTCGTGCTCGGGACCGCGGCCCTGCTGACCCCGATCGTGGTGGTCTCCCCGGTGCTGCGCCGGGAGGCCCCCCTGTCGCTGCTGGCCGTGCTGCTGTTCGCCGTGCTGGTCCGCGACGGGCTGAGCCTCGTCGACGGGGCACTGCTGGCCGCCGCGCTGATCGGGTCGCTGACCATCATCGTACGCTCGGCCCGGGGCGGCGACGAGGAGTTGACCAGCGAGGTCGCCGAGTACCTCGACGGCACCACGCCGTCCCCGGCCCGGGAGTGGACGCGAACCGGCATCGGGCTCGTGGTGACGGTCGCCGCCGCGCAGCTGCTGGTGGTCTCGGCCACCACGATCGCCACGCAGCTCGGGCTCTCCGAGGGCTTCGTCGGCCTGACGATCGTGGCGATCGGGACCTCGCTGCCCGAGCTGGCCACCGCGGTGCAGGCCGCCCGCCGCCGCGAGCTGGACCTGATCGTGGGCAACCTGCTCGGCAGCAACCTGTTCAACGCCGGGGCGGTCGGCGCGACGCTCGCGTTCATCGGACCCGGGCAGGTGGCCGACCCGGCGGTGATGGGTCCGGCGCTGCTGCTGATGGTCGTGGTCGCGGCCGTGGCAACGCTGTTCATGGCCACCGGCCGCATCGTGCAGCGCTGGGAGGGCGCCGTGCTGCTGGTGGGCTACCTCGCCACGCTGCCGCTGCTGGCCCGCTGAGCCCGCGCGCTAGCGTGCCCGCCGCCCCCGACCACCCGCATCCCTGCCCTCCGGGAGCCCGCCATGGCCGACTCCGAGCTCGTCGTCCTGCAGCACCACCCGGCCACCGGCCCGTCGGCCTTCACGCCGGTCCTCGACCAACGCCCGGAGCTGGCCTGGCGGCTGGTCGACGTCGCCGCCGGTGATCCGCTGCCCGCGCCCGACGAGGCCGCCGGGCTGGTGGTGCTGGGCGGGCCGATGGGCGTGCCCGACCGCGCCGAGCACCCGTGGATGGACGCCGAGCTCGCCCTGCTCACCGCCGCGGTCGACGCCGAGGTGCCGGTGCTCGGGGTGTGCCTGGGTGCGCAACTGCTCGCGACCGCACTCGGCGGCGCGGTGGAGCGCCGCGAGGTTCCCGAGATCGGCTACCTGCCGCTGGCCCGCACCGACGCCGGACGTGCCGACGCGGTGGCGGCCGGCTGGCCCGACGGGGCGGCGATGCTGTTCTCCCACGAGGACGAGGTGGTTGCGCTGCCCACGGGTGCCCTGCCGCTGCTCACCGGCAGCCAGGGCGTGCCCGCCTGGCGCTCCGGCAGCGCGCACGCCGTGCAGTTCCACCCGGAGGTCACCGCCGCCCAACTCGGCGAGTGGCGCACCGTGCTCGAGGCGATGCTCGAGCGCGCCGGGCAGGACGCCGACGCCCTGCTGGCCGAGGCCGAGCGCCGCGAGCGCTACCACCGCAGCATCGGTGCGGCGCTGCTCACCCGCTGGTTGGACGTCGAGGTACTGCCCCGACGGCGCGGGGCGGGCTGAGCGGGGCGACGGGGGCTCCCGGTCACCCTCGAGCGGCCCGCGCCGTGCGCCAGTCGCGCAGCGACGGCCCGGTGCGCAGGGTCGGCCCGACCGTGTCGGCGAGCACGTCCACGGTCTTGTAGCCGTCGCCGGAGATCATCGCCACGACCCGCTCGTCGCGGCCGACCACCCCCTGCCGAGCCAGCGCGGCCAGGGTGGCCACGGTCACGCCACCGGCGGTCTCGGCGAACACGCCCTCGGTGCGGGCGAGCAGACCGATGCCGGCCACCACCTCGGCGTCGGAGACGTGGCCGATGGCCCCGCCGGTCTCTGCGGCCACCCGCAGCGCGTAGCGGCCGTCGGCCGGGTCGCCGATCGCCAGCGAGCGGGCGATGGTGTCCGGCCGCTGGGGCACGACCTCGCCGTCACCGCGGGTGAAGGCGGCCGCGACCGGCGAGCACCCGGTGGCCTGCGCGCCGGAGATCCTGGGGATCCCGCCGTCCACCAGCCCGTGGTCGCGCAGCTGCCCGAAGGCGCGGTGCACCTTGGTGAGCATGGACCCCGAGGCCACCGGCAGCACGACGTGGTCGGGCAGCGTCCAGCCGAGCTGCTCGGCGATCTCGAACCCGATGGTCTTGGAGCCCTCGGCGTAGAACGGGCGCAGGTTGATGTTGACGAACCCCCACTCCTCCCGTTCGGCGAGCTCGCTGCACAGGCGGTTGACCTGGTCGTAGGTGCCGCGCACCGCCACCACCTCGGCGCCGTACACCGCCGAGGCCACGATCTTTCCCACCTCGAGGTCCTCGGGAATGAACACGTAGGCGTCCAGCCCGCTCGACGCCGCGTGGGCGGCCACCGCGTTGGCGAGGTTGCCGGTCGAGGCGCAGGCAACGGTGGTGAACCCCAGCGCCCGCGCCGCCGACAGCGCGACGCTGACGACCCGGTCCTTGAACGACCCCGACGGGTTGCGGGTGTCGTCCTTGAGCCACAGCTCGCCGAGCCCGAGCGCGGCGGCCAGCCGCGGCGCGGGTCGCAGTGGGGTGAGCCCCGCGCCGAGGTCGACACGATGGGCGGGGTCGGGGCCGAGCACCGGCAGCAGGTCGGCATAGCGCCACAGCGACGGCGGGCCGGCTTCGATGCGTGCGCGGGTCGCCCGCGCGGTCACGGCCGGGTCGTACACCACCTCGAGCGGGCCGAGACAGTCGCTGCAGACGTAGCGGGCGCCGACCGGCTCGGGCGCGCCGCACTCACGGCAGCGAAGTCCGGTGACGTTCGCACGCAGCTGGTCCGGGGCCGGAGCGGCAAGCGGGCCAGCGGGGACACGTAGGGTGTGCATCGCGATCTCCTGTCCTCATCGTTCCCGTCGGCGCAGAACGCGTCCGACCGGTCGGAGACCACCGGAGGGTCCGACGGCCTCCCCGCCTGCCGGCCGTCGTGAGGGGGATCGGGCACGTGCCCGTTCGCTCATCGACACCGCCAGCCTGACGGGTCCGGGTTTGGCACCTTCCGACCCGGACCTTCCGGATGCGGGGTTGCCGAGGCGTCGACGGGCCCGAGCCCTCGACCTCTCTGGATGAGCACCAGTGCGCGAAGCATGCCAGCCCAGCGCGCGAACGGCAACGAAGTCGGGGGTCGGGCATGATCAACCCAGCATCCGAGCCCCGAGGCCAGCACCGTGACCGACTCGACCCGCGCGCGTTTCCGGGCCCGCACCCGCCACCACACGGAGTTCGACGGTCGCGACCTCGCCCGCCGCAAACGCGCGTTGGGGTTGACCGCGGCGGTGGTGATCCCGGCCCGCAACGAGGCACCGACCGTCGGGCACGTGGCGGGCACGCTGGCCCGGCACCTGCGCGACGAGGTCGGGCTGCTCGACGAGGTCCTGGTGGTCGATGCCGACTCGACCGACGGCACCGGACAGCTCGCCGAGCAGGCCGGCGCCCGGGTCGTGCGCCAGTCCGAGGTGCTGCCCGGCGCCGGCACTGCGCTGGGCAAGGGCGAGGCGATGTGGAAGGGCCTGGCCGCCAGCTCCAGCGACCTGCTGGTGTTCGTCGACGCCGACATCCGCGACATCGGTCCACGCTTCGTGGTGGGACTGCTCGGCCCGCTGCTCACCGACCCGTCCGTAGCCTTCGTCAAGGCCACCTACGACCGGCCGCTGCACGTGGGTGACACCGCGCAGGCGTCCGGCGGCGGACGGGTCACCGAGCTGCTCGCCCGGCCGCTGATCAGCGCCTTCTGGCCCGAGCTGAGCTGGCTGGCCCAGCCGCTGTCGGGCGAGATCGCTGGACGGCGTCACCTGCTCGAGTCCCTGCCGTTCGTGCGTGGCTATGGCATCGAGCTGGCGATGCTGGTCGACATCCTCGACCGCTATGGCGCCGATGCCATCACCCAGGTGGATCTCGGCCGGCGCATCCACGACCACCAGGACCTCGATGCGCTGGGCCGGATGGCTGCCGAGATCCTGCAGGTCGCGCTCGACAGGCTCTCGCGGCAGGGGCGCCTTGCGCTGACCGACGCGCTGGGCAACGAGCTGCTCCAGCCCCGGCGTGACGAGAACGGCCGGCTGGAGCTGATCAGCCACCCCGTGACCCACGATGAGCGCCCACCGATGGCCGATCGGACGCGCGGCTGACCCCGTCGATCGCCGTCGGACGTGCAGACAACGCTACGGTCGGGGATACTGAGGCCGACGAGAACAGCAGACCCCTCCGTGCAGCCAGGGAAGGTTCCCCCATGACCGAGCGCAAGCGGATCCTCGTCGTCGACGACGAACCCGACGTCCTGCTGCTGTGCCGGGTCAACCTCGAGTTCGAGGGCTTCGAGGTGCTCGAGGCCAGCAACGGCGAGGATGCGCTCGAGATGGTGCGCTCCGAGCGCCCCGATGCGGTGCTGCTCGACGTCATGATGCCCCGGATGGACGGCTGGCAGGTCCTCGAGCAACTCAAGGCCGACGAGGACGTCGCCGACATCCCCGTGGTGATGCTCACGGCCAAGGTCCAGGACCAGGATCAGATCCGCGGCTGGTCACGCGGCGCCGCGGAGTACATCACCAAGCCCTTCTCCCCGCTGTCGCTCTCGCAGGTCCTGCAGGACGTGCTCGAGACCGACCCCGAGGAGGAGGAGCGTCGCCGCCAGATGATCCTCGAGAAGCTGCAACTGCTGCAGGGTTCCTGACCCCGTCGCGAGGACATCGTCGCTCCGGGCCGCTCGACCCGGCCGGCGCTGCGCCCTCGGCGGCGTTCAGCCCCGGTCCGCACCGATCACGACGTGGACCATCACCTGCGTCGACAGGTTGGTCTGCTGGCGCACGTCACCGATGCCGAGCTCCTCGGCCACCTGCTGCGCCTGCGCGACATACCCGGCGGTGTACTGCACCGAGGATGAGGTGTTGGACCGGGCGCGGTTCTCCGCGATGACCCGGTAGTCCGCGTCGCGCAACTGCTGGGCCGCAGCACGCGATGCCGAGCCGTCCCCGGCCGGGTTGCCGTTGAGCACCTGCACCGTGATCTCGCCCGGCGGGAACTGCGGCTGCGGATCGGGGTCGGGCTCTGGTTCGGGCTCTGGCTCTGGCTCTGGTTCGGGCTCTGGTTCGGGCTCTGGTTCGGGATCAGGGTCCGGCTGCGGTTCGGGCTCTGGTTCCGGCTCAGGGTCCGGCTGCGGTTCGGGCTCGGGATCCGGCGCGGGTTCGGGTTCCGCCGCTTCGCCGTCGGCATCTGCCTCGGCATCGGCGGGGTCCTCCTCTTCCACCACCTCGATGTCGTCGCCGTCGGCCACCAGCAGCGTGTCGTCGTCACCGACCGCGCCGATGACCCAGAACACGAACGCCGGCACGCCGACGATGGCCACCGCCCCGAGCAGCGCACGCATGGCCGCGGAGCGCAACGGAGGGTCGGAGGGCGCAGACGGCGAACCGTCCGGCCGGGAGGTCGTGGTCGTGGTGGTGTCACTCACCGGCGTGCCTTACCGCGCGTTCGCGCCGAGTCGCTTGGCTGCGCGCTGACGCTGACGCGCCGCGCGCAGACGCCGCAGCCGCTTCACGAGCATGGGGTCGTAGACGACCGCCTCCTCGTCGTCGATGACCCGGTTGAGCAGCTGGTAGTAGCGGGTCGGCGAGACGTCGAAGCGCTCCCGGATCGCCTGCTCCTTGGCGCCCGCGTACCGCCACCACTCCCGTTCGAAGTCCAGGATCTCGCGCGCACGCTCGTCGAGCGCCGAGGTGTCGGTGTCGTGGAACGCAGCCATCCGCAGGGCTCCTGGTCCGGGGCGTGGGACAGCGTGACAGACGAACGACAGCAGTGCAACTACCCCGTGGTCGTCCGTGCGCAGACTATCCTGGATCAGGCACCGTGCCGAGGTAGCTCAGTCCGGCAGAGCATCCGCCTTGTAAGCGGACGGTCAGGGGTTCGAATCCCCTCCTCGGCTCCCCGCGACCGCCGTGACCTCGGCCAGCAGCGCGTCGACCGCCGCCGCATCGGCCGCCTCGACGTTGAGCCGCAGCACCGGCTCGGTGTTGCTCGGCCGCAGGCTGAACCACCCCGAGGTGGTGTCGATCAGCAGCCCGTCCTGCTCGTCGACCGGACCCCGGCCGGCGAAGTGCGTGCGGACCCGATCCAGGGCCACCTCGCGGTCCTCCACCTCGACGTCGTGCTCGCCGGACGCGGCATAGCGGTCGTAGGGGGCGACGACCTGCGACAGCGGTGCCCCGGCATCCGCGACCGCCTCGAGCAGGACCAGCGCGGCGATCACCCCGGAGTCGGCACGGTGGTTGTCGCGGAAGTAGTGGTGGCCGGAGTGCTCCACGGCGTAGATGGCGTCGGTCTCGGCCATGCGCTGCTTGATGAAGGAGTGCCCGGCCCGGGTGCGCACCGGCACCCCGCCGGCGGCCTCGATGGTCTCGGGCACGCTGCGCGAGCAGACCAGGTTGTACAGCACGGTCGCGCCCGGCTCCCGGCGCAGCAGCCGATCGGCGACCACCGCGCCGATCAGCGAGGAGGACACCACCCGGCCCGCCTCGTCCACCGCGAAGACCCGGTCGGCGTCGCCGTCGAAGGCCAGCCCGAGCGCGTGGCTGCCCGCGCGTACCGCCGCCTGCAGGTCGCGCAGGTTGGCGGCGACCAGCGGGTTGGCCGGATGGTTGGGGAAGGTGCCGTCGAGCTCGAAGTACAGCGGCTCGGTCACGATCGGCGTGCCGGCGACCACCGCCGGCCACAGCAGTCCGGCCATGCCGTTGCCGGCGTCGACCGCGACCGACACCGTGCCGAGCCGGTCGAGGTCCACGAAGCTGCGCACGTGCGCGGCGAAGTCCTCGAGCAGGTCGAGCTCGCGGCGGGTTCCACGGCGCCCACCACGGCCAGCCCGGTCCCCGGCCGCACCTGCCGCCTCTGCCGCCTCGGCCGCCTCTGCCGCCTCTGCCGCCAGGAACTCGGCGGCGGCCTCGCGCACCTCGGCCAGCCCGCTGTCGATCGACACCGGCACCGCACCGGCCCGCGAGAGCTTGATGCCGTTGTAGGCGGCCGGGTTGTGGCTGGCGGTGAACATCGCCGACGGCAGCCGAAGCTCCCCCGAGGCGTAGGTCACCTGGTCGGTCGAGGCCAGCCCGAGGTCCACGACATCCAGCCCGCAGCTCATGACCCCGTCCGCGAACGCGTCCACCAACCCCGGCGAGGACGGGCGCATGTCGCGGCCGACGACCACGGCCTTGGCGTCGGCGGCCAGCACCCGGGCCACGGCCACCCCCAGCGCCCGCACGACGGGGGCGCTCAGCTCCGAGCCGAACAGGCCGCGGACGTCGTAGGCCTTGACGATGCGGTCGAGCACGGCGGCGAAGGCTTCGGACACGGCACGGACTCCTCGGACAGCGCAGGGGGCGGGGAGCATGCCACGGGCCGGGCTGCTCGCCTAGCGTCGGGCTCCACGACTCCAACGCGCACCGACCCACCGCCCGGCGACGGCTGCTGAACCCCCATCAGGTTCAGCAGCCGGGCCAGCTCGCTACCCCCGCTGCCCCCGCGGTCGCACTGCTAGCCCCACCAGCCCCACGAACCACAGCAGCCCCACCAGCTCCACAACGCGGCCGCACTGCTAGCCCCAACAGCCCCACGAGCCACAGCAGCCCTACCAGCCCCACACCGCGGCCGCACTGCTAGCCCCACCAGCCCCACGAACCACAGCGGCCCCATCAGCCCCGCGCCGCGGCCACAAACACTCACCCACGCGAGTTTCTGCCCCCACAAGCCCCCGCCGCCACCCAAACCTCGCGCCAGCGCACGTTTCGGCCCCCGGCCCCCGCATCAAGCCCGCCCAGCCACCACTCGCCGGCCACCCGGCCACCAGGCCCCGGCGTCCGGGCCC
>SKJO01000298.1 GCA_007121975.1 Nitriliruptoraceae bacterium
CCGCGAACGGTTCGACCAATGGTTCGTCCAACGGTGCGGTCAACGGCGCCGCGAACGGCTCGGCGAACGGTTCGGCCAACGGTGCGGTCAACGGTGCCGCGAACGGTTCGGCCAACGGCGCTGCGAACGGTTCGACGACCGGTTCGACCAACGGCTCCTCGACGGCCGCTCCCGCCGGCGACCAGCAGGGCCCCCGCACCTGGGCTGAGTACCTCCAGACCCGGCAGGGGTCGGTCGGTGCCCCGGTGAGCTGGCCCCAGATCGACGCCGAAGGCTGCGAGGTCCTGCGAGCGCTCCCCGCCGACCCAGTGTCCGACGGCACCCCGCCGACCGACACGGTCAAGTCCGCCGCTGCGGTGGTCGATGCAGAGAATGAGCCCACGACCACGGGCCCAGCCTCAGCCCCCGACCTGCGGGAGGACACCGGTGACCGCCCCGTCGATGTGCAGGAGCACCCCGCGGATCGGGCGGCCTCCGGTGCGCAGCGACGTAGCGGATCCGTCCGCCGCACCCCGGCGACTGCGCCGCGCGAAGCCGGCAGTGCCCCCTGCCTCGACGAAGGCGGTGTCAGCTGGGCCGCAGTGGGTCTGGTGCGACTCGGGCTGCCTCGGACCTTCGTCGACACCGTCGAGGTCGACAAGCCGTACGACGACCTGGCGTGGACCGCAGCGCTCACCGGAGCACTCGGGGAGCTGTGCGGGCCGCTGCCGGACCGTCCAAGCGTGATGGTGGGACCGCTGGCCCCCACGGTCGCCGAGGGGGCGCAGGTCCCCGCGGCGAGCAGCGCCCTGTGGCTGCGCTCGCTGCGCGCACAGCGCTGGGTGCACCTGGTCGTCGGCGGTGACGGATGGCGTGACTGGCTCGACGAGGAGCCGCTGGCGGTGTCCTGGGCCCGACCCGAGGACCTGCCCGAGGCGATCCGGTGCGCGGCCGAGCTGGGCCTGCAGCTCGGGTTCGGGCCGCTGGGCGGCACCGTGCGGCGAGCGCACCCGTTTGACGTGGCCCTGGCACTCCGCGAACTGGTGGACGAGCGATGAACACCGGACCCCTTCGACGCACGACGGGCACCATCGGCCTGATCGCCCTGACCCCGGTCGCGGCGATGCTGGCGCTCGGGATGCTCAGCGCCGAGGAGGCCGCCGTGCGCGCCGTTATCGTGGCGGTGCTGGTGGTCGTACTCGGTCGGCTGGCGCAGGGCACTCTGCGTCGCATGCTGCACCGGGTCGAGCGCACCAACACCACGCGGGAAGCGGCGGCCGAGTCACCCACCGAGACCGGCGCTACGCCGCTGAGCCGCCGTCGTGGCGAGCAGTCCGACCGACGGGCCAGTTGAAGCGCCGCGGCCGCGGGACCTCGAGCATCGACCCGAGTCGCCGGCCGCTGCGCCGACGTGGTTGACTACGCGGATGCCCACCCATGAAGCAGAACTGACCGAGCCCGTCGACCTGTGCGCCCCGCGGGGGCGTCGCCTGTCGCCGGACGCCCGCGGCTGGTCGCGCACCCCACTGCACCGCGCCAACCTGCGTGGCGGCTGGGGCCGGACCAAGCGCTGGGACTACTGGGCGGTACTGGCCCAGGATCTGGCGATCTCGGTGGTCTACGCCGACGTGGACTACCTCGGCATCGTCGGGGTGTGGTGGGCGGACCTGTCCACCGGCGACCACGGCGGGCGTGAACGCACGGTGCCCTTCGCCCGTGGCATGTCCCTCCCGGACGTACCGGGCTCCCGAACCCTTCGTTACTCTCACCCTCAACTTGAGGTTGAGATTCGTCCGGACCGGGATCGGGTGGCCCTCAAAGCCCGGTGGCTCGAGCGCGATGATCGCCACGGCCGACTCGACGCCGAGGTGGTGCTGCCCGACGGACACGAGTCGGTCAACGTGGTCGTGCCCTGGAGCGACAAGCGGTTCCAGTTCACCTCGAAGCACCAGGCCCGACCGGCGCACGGCGAACTGATCGTTGGCGATGACCACCGTCGGTTCGGCGACGAGGGGGGTCCTTCCGGGGGGCAGGATGCCTGGGGCGTGCTCGACGTGGGCCGGGGGCGCTGGCCGTACTCCACGGTCTGGAATTGGGCCGGCGGCGCCGGGCGCAGCGCGGACGGCCGGCACACCGTGGGCCTACAGCTCGGGGCGAGGTGGACCCAGGGCACCGGCGCGACCGAGAACGGCATCATCATCGACGGCCGGGTCCACAAGCTCGGGGACGAGCACGAGTGGAGCTATGACTGGGATGCGCCCCTGAAGCCCTGGCACGTGCGTTCAGCGGACGGAAGTCTTGACCTCGAGTTGACGCCGAGGTTCGACCGGCACGCGCGGACGAACGCCCTGATGCTGGCCACGGAGGTCCACCAGGTCTTCGGTCGCTGGCGCGGCCGGGTGCCCGGCCCCGACGGTGAGCGCATCGAGGTCGATCAGTTGCTCGGCTTCGCCGAGGAATCACGCTCACGGTGGTGACGCGCGGCCGGTGGTGGACCCGGCCGCTGGTGGCGGTGCGCGCTGCGCGCTTGGTGACCCGGGCGTTGGTGACCCGGGCGTTGGTGACCCGGGCGTTGGCGACCCCTCCGGGGCGGGGCGGCGGGTGGCGGCGGCTGGCAGGGGTCAGGCTGGGGTCAGGTAGAGGGCCGATCCGGTTCGCTCCGGCGCATCGGTTGGCGGCGTGCGTAGGACAAGGAGCGCCACAACCACTCGACCGGACCGAAGCGGAACGCGCGTAGCCAGAGAGGACAGGCGATCAGCAGGACCGCCCAGATGCCGGCGACCACCAGCAGTCCGGACGCCGGAGTGAGTTGGTCGTAGAGGCCGAACCCGGCGAACACGACCAGTGCGAGCACGCTCTGGAGCAGATAGGCGCTCAGCGCCATGCGTCCCACGGCAGCCAGGGGGCCGGGCACCCCGACGCGAAGCGCCAGCAGGGCGATGGCGGCGAGGTAGCCGACCGCGAGCAGTGGCGCGCCGACCAACTCCGCCACCGTCGCCGCCGCCAGCACGCCGTCGACGTCGCCGGCGCCGAGCGCGCCGCCGGTGGCCAGCGGCCCCACCATCCCCAGCACGAGGTTGAGCGGCAGCCCGAGCCCCAGCCCGATGGCCGCCGCCCCTCGCAGCCGGCGTCGATGGCCGGCGAGATCAGCGATCATGCCGGAGCGGCCCACCGCGAAGCCGAACAGGAACAGCCCCA
Organism: Nitriliruptoraceae bacterium; assembly: GCA_007121975.1. Taxonomy (GTDB): domain Bacteria; phylum Actinomycetota; class Nitriliruptoria; order Nitriliruptorales; family Nitriliruptoraceae; genus SKJO01. The sequence goes on from SKJO01000298.1 coordinate 3,178, forward strand.
GGATCCACGGAATCGCGAACAACTGCCCGGCCTGCACGAACGCAGCCTGCCACAGGTTGGCGACCACGATCTGCCCGTAATGCCCGTCGGTGAAGGCTTCGACGGCCTGTGCGCGGCGGGTGTCGGCGAAGTCCTCGACGGCGGCGACGAACGGATCGTCGTCGCCGACCTCGATGTCGCCGATGAGCAGGCCGATCCCGACGAACGCGGTCGTCAGCAGTGCGATCCCGCCGAGCAGCCCGGCCGACCACCACAACGCGGTGCGGGAACGCACCCCCACGAAGCCGAGCAGGATCATGCCGGTCACGCCGTACACGAACAGGATGTCGCCGGGGAACAGCAGCACCATGTGGGCCAGCCCGAAAGCCATCAGCACGCCGTAACGTCGGGCAAGGAGCCCACGGGGCTCGTGTCCCCGCTGTTCCGCGCGGGTGACGATGAGGGCCGCGCCGATCCCGAACAGGATCGAGAAGCTCGAGATGAACTTGCCGCTGGCCAGCCAGCCGACAGCGAACGAGGCGATCCCATCCGCGGTCGACCCCTCGGGCGGCGTCTGCCCGGCGAGCAGGGTGTAGAGGTCCGGGCCCCGCATCAGCTCGATGTTGACCAGCAGGATCCCGAGCAACGCAACCCCGCGCAGCAGGTCCAGGATCGGCTCGCGCTCGCCCGGAGACGTGGGCTGCGCCGGGTGGGTGGTGCCGGCGGGTTGCGCGAAGGGCCCTCCGACGCCGGGTGGCGCCAGGCCGCCGGTTGGTGCCCGACCTCCGGGTGGCGGTGCGCCGGGTGGTGTTCCTGGGGGCGGTGGCAGTGGCACGGCGGCGTGCCGCGGCGACTCGCTATGTGGCGGTGGTGGTAGCGGTCCGGACATGGTCCCCCCCGGAAGGCGTGATCGATGCCAACGGCGAACCTAGCCCCGCCGGGAGGGGTGCCTTCCCGCGTTGACTTGGCCTCCGGCCGGGTGTCCTCGCCGCGAACGAAGCGTGCGCCTCGGTGGGGAACCAGGCGGACCGGGGATGCGGCGTACGGAGACGGTCATGGCTGGCCGGTTGGGTACGCCGCATGGTCCAGCGTGGGTGTTGCGGCGTACGGAGACGGTCACCGGTGTCCGTGTGGGTACGCCGCGTCAGAAGC
>SKJO01000079.1 GCA_007121975.1 Nitriliruptoraceae bacterium
AAGATGATGCGCAAGCAGATCGCCGACCTCGACATCCCGGAGGTGCCGGAGTTCCTCGACATCATCCACGAGTCCGGCGGCCACCTGTGGGCCTGCCGCATGTCAGCCGACATGAACAAGCTGACCGAAGACGACCTCTACGAGGGCGTCGAGGGCATCATCAGCGCCACCGACTTCATGGAGCTGTCCGAGGGCGCCCAGACGATCTTCATCTGAGCTCACCGTCACGCAACGGCCGGTCCGGGGTGCCCCCGGGCCGGCCGTTGGCTGTGGTGGCGCGGTCGGGTGCGGCCTAGCGCGGTTGGGGCTGCTGGGCGCTGCTGGGTGCGGTTGGGCGCTGCTGGGCGCTGAGGTGTACGAGAAGCAGCGGATAGTGGCTGGTTCTCGCGCGGGGGTGGCTCCGTTCCCGGCCGGACGCGCCGGGGTGTGCGAGAAGCAGCGGATACTGGCTGGTTTTCGGCATTCGGCGGCGGTGGCTGCGGTCGCGGCGGCCGCTGCGGGTGGAGCGGGCGCTGGGGGGCGGCGGCCACCAGCGCCGCCTTGGGGACCATCGCCCCTCGCCGTCGGACCGCCACCCCGTGCACACTGGAACCCCGAGACGGTGGGCGATCATGAATACCCCCCTCGCTAGTGACAGCACCCACGTGACACCCGGGGAGGCCCCGGCCCTGCGCATGGTCGACGCCGCCACCGTGGCCGACCTTCCCCGGCGCAACCTTTCGCCCGGGGTCACCTACGCCACGCTGTGGGCGGAAGGCCGGTCCTTCGCCGGCGTGTTCTGGCTGGAGCCGGGTGCGGTCATCGCCGAGCACACGCACCAGTTCCACTGCCACCACGTCTGGACGCTGGAGGGGCAGGTCAGCATCTTGGAGCGCAGCCTGGACCCGGGTTCCTACGCCTACGTGGCGCCGGGGCAGCCCCACGACCTGGTCGCCGGTCCGGAGGGGGCGACGGCGTTCTACCTCTACCTGGTCACCTCGACCCCGTAGGGGCGAGGATCACCTCCTGAAGGGAGGTCGGGTCCCAGCTGATGGCCCACGCGCGGGCACGCACCGTCGCCGTGCCACCGGCGGCGGTGCCCCCGCAGGCGCTGGTCGGCCTCGCCAGCTGGGCCCCGCAGGAGGTGTTCACCCGCCTCGCGAGTCGACCGGCCGGGCTCACCGCCGAGGAGGCCGCCGCCCGCCTGGTCAGGACGGGGCCGAACGAGCTGGAGGAGGTCGCTGGACCCAGCCTGCTGCGCGGGTTCCTCACCAACGTCACCCACCTGATGGCGTGGCTGCTTTGGCTCGCCGGTGGGCTGGCGTTGCTGGCTGAACTACCGCAGCTCGCGGTCGCGGTCTGGGTCGTCAACGTCATCAACGGGGTCTTCAGCACCTGGCAGGAGCATCGCGCGGAGCGGGCGGTCCAGGCGCTGCGTCGATTGCTGCCGGCGTTGTGTCGGGTCCTGCGGGATGGCGTCGAGGTGGCGGTGCCGTCGGCTGAGCTGGTCGTCGGCGACGTCCTGCTGCTGGCGGAGGGCGACCGCATCTCCGCCGACGCCCGGTTGGTGACCGCCCACGAGTTGCGGGTGGACCAATCGTCGCTGACGGGCGAGTCGCACCCTGTGCGGCGCACGGCGACCCCGCTGCCCGACGGCGACCGCCCTCCGGCCGAGCAGTTGAACCGGGTGTTCGCCGGGACGATGGTGACCAGCGGCCGTGGGACCGCGGTCGTGGACGCCACGGGCATGGCCACCGAGTTCGCCACCATCGCCACGCTGACCCAGGAGCAGCGCGCCGAGGACAGCCCGCTCCAGCGGGAGCTCGCGACGCTGACGCGGGTCGTCGGTGCCATCGCCATCGGCTTTGGGTTGGCCTTCTTCGTGCTCGCCCAGCTGCTGACCACGATGCCGCTGGCTCGCGGCCTCGTGTTCGCGCTCGGGATGATCGTCGCGTTCGTCCCCGAAGGCCTGCTCCCCACGGTCACGCTCGCGCTAGCGATGGCCACCCAACGCATGGCGCGACGGCAGGCACTGGTGAAGCGTCTGAGTGCGGTGGAGACGCTGGGTTCGACCACCGTGATCTGTACGGACAAGACCGGGACCTTGACCGCCAACGAGATGACCGCGCGGGCGCTCGTGGTCGGCCCGGATCGATACGAGGTGACCGGCACCGGTTACGACCCACTGGGCGCCCTGACCCGTGCCGGCAACCCCCTGGGATCGCCGCCGGAGGCGGTCATCGAGCTGCTGCGTACCGGGTTGCTCGCCAACGACGCCCGGATCGAGCGGCGTGAGGACGGCAGCGCCGGGGTCGTCGGCGACCCCACCGAGGCCGCGCTGCTGGTGGCGGCCGGGAAAGTCGGACTCGATCGCGAGGTCGAGCGAACAACGCGACCCCGGATCGCGGAGCACCCCTTCGACGCGGCCCGCAAGCGGATGAGCACCGTCCATCAGGAGGCGGACCAGGTGGTGGTCCGCTGCAAAGGCGCGCCGCGTGAGCTGCTGGGCCGGTGCAGCCGCATCCGGCGCGACGGCGCCGATCAGCTGCTCGACGACGCCACCCGGGCCGAGGTGCTGGCCGCCAACGACACGCTGTCGCGCGAGGCGATGCGGGTGCTCGGTGTGGCGGTGCGGGTGCTGACGTCGACGCCGCCTGACGCCCCGACCGACGAGCTCGAACGCGACCTGACCTGGCTCGGGCTGGTCGGGATGCTCGACCCGCCCCGGGAGGCCGTCGCCGCGGCCGTCACGGCCTGTCACGGCGCCGGTGTCCGCATCCTGATGATCACCGGCGACTATGGGATCACCGCGGAGAGCATCGCGCGCCGGGTCGGGCTGCTGGCGCCGGATGAGCAGGTCACGATCGTCAACGGCGATGAGCTGGACCGGCTCGATGACGCCACCCTCCAGCGGGTCGTGGCCGGTCCCGTGATCTTCGCCCGTGCCACCCCGGCGCAGAAGCTCCGCATCGTCACCGCACTCCAGGCCAACGGCGAGATCGTGGCCGTGACCGGCGACGGGGTGAACGACGCGCCGGCGCTGAAGCGGGCCGACATCGGTGTGGCCATGGGGGCCTCTGGCACCGACGTGGCCCGCGAGGCGGCCGACATCGTGCTGCTCGACGACGACTTCGCATCGATCGTGGCAGCGATCGAGGAGGGCCGCGCCGTCTACGACAACGTGCGCCGGTTCACCGGCTACATCTTCACCAGCAACGTGCCGGAGGCGGTGCCCTTCGTCCTGTTCGGCCTGTCGGGGGGACGGATCCCGATCGCGCTCGGGGTCATGCATATCCTCACCATCGACCTCGGGACCGACCTGGCGCCGGCGCTCGCGCTCGGCGCCGAGCGGCCCGAGCCCGGGGTGATGGAGCGGCCGCCCCGCGCCAGAGACGAGCATCTGATCACGCCCGCGCTGCTGCGGCGCTCCTACCTGTGGCTCGGCCCGATCCAGGCGGCAGTGGCCATGGGTGCGTTCCTGCTGGCCTACCGCGCGATGGGGGTGGACGCCGGCTGGACCGAGCTGCCCGCCAGCGGTCCGGTGTACGCGGCTGCGACCGCTGCGGCGCTGGCCTCGGTCGTGACCACCCAGATCGGCAACCTGCTCGCGCACCGCACCCAGCGGGCCTCGATCCTGCAGGTCGGCTGGACCAGTAACCCGCTTGTGTGGGCCGGCATCGCCTTCGAGCTGGTGCTGATCGCGGCCATCGTCCACCTCGCGCCGCTGCAGGCCGTGATCGGGACGGGGGCCTTCCCCGCCTGGTTGTGGCTGCCACTGCTCGCCGTGGCGCCGGTGCTGCTGCTGGTCGACGAGGCCCGCAAGGCGGTGCTACGCCACTCCGTCGCACACCACGAGGAGGGGGAACGATGAACGTCAGCGTGCTCGGGTGCGGCCGGGTCGGGTCCGGCGTGGCCCGCGAGCTGCAGAACAGGGGCGCCGCGGTGGTCGTCGTCGACCGCGAGCAGGCCGCCATGGAGCGCCTGGGGGCCGGCTTCACCGGCAGCAAGGTGCTTGGCACGGTCCTGGACCGTCGGGTGTTGACCACCGCCCGGGTGGAGCACGCTGACGCGGTTGCGGTGGTCACCGGCAGTGACGAGGTCAACGCGGCCGTCGCCCTGACCACCCGGCGCCTGCTCAAGGTGCCGACGGTGGTCGCTCGGCTGCACGACCCCCGGACCGCCGAGGTGTACCAGCGGCTTGGGGTGCGCACCCTGGCGCCGGTGACCTGGGGGATCCAGCGGATCGCCGACCTGGTCACCGCGTCGCACCTGACCTCGGTGGCCACGATCGGGACCGGTGGCGTCGAACTCGTCGAGGTGC
>SKJO01000330.1 GCA_007121975.1 Nitriliruptoraceae bacterium
ATCGGCGAGCAGAAGCAGGTCAACCTCGCGCTCACGATCACCGACGAGGAGGAGTTCGTCACGACCCTGCTGTCGGGTCTCGACGCCTACCCCCGCTACTACGCGCACATGGCGCCGCGCAACAAGGTCGGCCCCGACGGTGTGGACCTCTCCCCGGCGCTCGAGGCCGACCCGGTCGAGCTCTCCCGTCGGATCCACGTCGGCGAGTGGGTCGTGGACCTGCGCTCGCGCACGGCGTACGCGAAGGACCACGTGCTCGGAACCGTCAACGTCGAGGTCGGCAACTCCTTCATCACCTACCTCGCCTGGATCGTGCCGTGGAACGTCCCGATCACCCTGGTGGGCGACACCCAGGAGGAGGTCTCCGAGGCCCAGCGCCAGATGGTGCGCGTGGGCATCGACCGGCCAGCCGCCCAGGCGCTGGGTGGCATCGACGCCTTCGGGGAGGGCCTGGACCGCAGCTCGTACCGCATCGCCACCCTCGAGGACCTGGCCAAGGTCATCGGCACCGACGACGTGCACGTGCTCGACGTGCGGCGTCACGACGAGCGTGCCAGCGGGGCGATCGCCGGCTCGCAGCACATCCCGATCCATGAACTGTCGCGCCGCGCCACCGAGGTGCCGTCCGACAAGGAGATCTGGGTCCACTGCGCCTCCGGCTACCGCGCCTCGATCGCGACCTCGCTGCTGACCCGGGCCGGGCGCACCCCGGTGCTCATCGACGACTTCGACACCCGCCTCACGGAGCTCGGCTTCGAGATCGAGGCGGTCGCGTAAGGGCCACGGCCTTCGGCCTGAGCGTCCCGTACGCCCTGCGCCCCGCGCCACTCCCGGCGCGGGGCGCACTGCGTCGGTTGTCAGGTCAGCCCGGGCCGAGGGCAGCCGAAGGCGGCCTTCGTCAAGTAGCTTGACGTAAGTGATGGGTGGCAGCAGGGCTTCGTACCGCCACGGCGCGCGGATGGACGACCGTGCGTTGGCGCCAAAGTCAAGAGTCTTGACAACCCAAGCTATCCTCGCGTATGGCCTCGTTCCCGTCCTCGCATCGCCCCGTCCGCGGCACCACCCGGATCGGGGCCGTGAAGGGCCGGCCGGGGTATGGCGACGGGCAGGCGACCCTGGCAGGCGGCGGACCGCCCCCCGGAGGACTCGCGGCGGTCCTGCATGCGCTTGGCGACACGCTCGATCGGGATCTGGGTGAGCGGCTCGTGGCTGACGGCTGGCCCGAGATCACGCCCACGCGGCTGCGCTTGCTCGAGCACGCGGCACCGTTGGGTGTCGACCTGCCGGCACTGAGCCGGGTACTCGGGGTCACGCGTCAGGCCGTCCACCAGCTCGTGACCGTGCTCGAGCGCGACGGCCTGGTCGCGATGCAGGATGATCGTGGGGACCGACGTGCCCGCACGATCGCCCTCACCGACCAGGGTCGCCGGTTGGTCGGTGCGGCCCGTGCTCACCGCGCGGAACTCGAGCGGAATCTCGAACGCCGGCTAGGCGCGGAGGGTTCCCAAGCTCTAGAATCGTGGTTCGCGCTCGTTCGGAGCGTCGACTGATCCAGCCGTATCGATGCGGCCTGTGCAGGTGCCAGGAGGTGGCGGTATGCGTGAGCGTTGGGAACTCGCGGGCTGGCTGCTGTTCCTGTTCAGCTCGTTCGGCTTCCTGATCGAGAGCGCGCTCTCCCGCAGTTGGTGGGCGGCGGCAGGCAGCGCACTCTTCCTGTTCGGAGTGGTCGCCTTCCTGGTCCCGATGCTGCGTCCAGGTGACGTGGTGCCCCCACGACAAGGGGCCGAGCCACTCGATGTGCTCGACCCCTTCGTGGCACCGTTGGCCTCAGTTGGTGATCGGCAGTCCGGCCTCGGCCCAGTCGATGATGCCGCCTTCGATGTCGACGACGTCCCGGAACCCCAGCTCTGAGAGCAGCGCGCGGGTCGTTCCCGAGCGGTTGCCCGACCGGCAGTACATCAGGTAGCTGGCATCAGGGTCGAGCGCGGCGAGCTGCTCCGCGAAGTCGTCCTCGTAGAAGTCGAGGTTGACCACATCCGCGGGCAGACGCGCCTCCGCGACCTCTTCCGGTGTCCGGATGTCGAGCACGATCACGTCGGGGTCGTCGAGCAGCGAGGCGGCCTCTGCGGCCGGTTGGGTGCGCACGCCTGGTGCGTCGGCGTCCGCGGCTGCGTCCGGTGACGAGGCAGCAGCCTGATCGGAGGCTTCCGGTTCAGCGGGTGACGCATCGGTGCTGGCACAGCCGCCCACGATGAGCAGGGAGAGCGCGAGGGCAGCGAGCTTGACGGGACGCACGATCGGGCTCCGGTTCAGGTCGTAGGTACTCGGGTCGGGGCAATCGTCGAAAGGACGCACAGTGGACAACGTCGGCACCAACGCCGCAACTCGTCGGCCTATTCCTCGGGATGCAGCTCAGGGAGTGGCTCGAGCGGCGAAACCGACCGGCCCGACTTCGCGGACGCGATCCCACGAGGAAGTGAAGGCGAAGCGCTGCCCTCGGACCAGTGCCACCCGCCACTCGAAGCGCCGGCCCTCGACCCGGCCGCAGCGTTGGATGCGGAACAGCGCTTCGTCCGCATCGAGGTGGAGCAGCGCCCGGGCCTGCTCGTCGGGCAGCGACGGCTCGATGAGCTCGTCGGCGGCCGTGAGCCGGATGCCGCAGCGCTCGGCGAGTTCGTCATACAGGGCCGTGCGCCGCCAGTCGACGTCCAGCAGCGCGCGGGTCTCGGCAGCCGGCATCCACACCGCATCGATGGCCAGCGGCTCCTCTCCGGCGTAGCGGATGCGCTGCAGATACAGCAGCGGACTCCCCTCCGGCAGCTCGAGTCGGATCGCGGCGACGCTGTCCTGACGTTCGTCGAGCTCGAGCACCTCCGAGCGCTGCTCGAGTCCGGCGCTCTCCACCGCCCGGTACAGGCTGTAGAGGGTGCCCACCGGTTGGCGGACCTGGTCCGGGCGCACGAAGCTGCCACGGCCGCGGTGGCGCTCCACCAGGCCCCGGGCGTGCAGTCGCTGGACCGCCTCACGCACGGTGTGCCGGCTCACGCCGTAGCGTTCGACCAACTCCCGATCGGTGGGGAACCGGTCCACGATCTCCCCCGACGCGATGCGCCGTTCGAGGTCGTGCAGGATGCGTTCCCAGAGGGGCGGTGTGCTCACGGCGAGGCTCCCCGATCGTTGCTCGGTGCCCCGGGTGGCGGTGGGTCCGTCGGCTCCGGTCCCTCCGGACCGGGCAGGCCCACCCAGTGGTGGGTTCCGTCGGCGTAGCGCTCGCGCTTGAAGACTGGCACCTGCTGCTTGACGCGCTCCAGCGCGTCCTCGCAGGCGGCGAAGGCTGGTTCACGGTGGGCTGCGGTGCACGCGATCAGGATCGTGGGTGCGCCCACGGGCAGCGACCCCACCGCGTGCAGCAGCGCGATCCCCTGGATCCTCGGGTGGTCGATGGCGATGGCCTCGGCGAGCGTGGCGAGCACATGCTCGGCCATGGCCTCGTAGGCCGAGTAGTCCAGGCTCACGACCCCTTCGGCCTCAGGCGTGTGGTCGCGAACCGTGCCGAGGAACACCGCGGTGGCACCGGTCCGCGGGGTGCGGATCGCCGCCAGGGTCGGCTCGACCGCCAGCGTGGTGTCGCGCAGGCCGGTCAGCAGGATCGGACGCGACGGGGGCTCAGCCGGGCGCGGGGGCCGGTCCGAGCAGCCCCCTGCGACGGGGGGCAGCAGCGCGATCTCGCGGGCCCCCTCGAGGGGGTACTCGTTGCCCACCACCTCGAGGTCCACCGCGATGACGGCGCTTGCCAGCAGCGGGGCGATCGCCGGGTGCTCGGCGGCGACCGCACGGCGCAGATCGGCGACGGTGGCGCCGGCGGGCAGCACGAGCGTGACCCTGGGGCCACCGACGCGCTCGGTGAACCCCCCGAACACCCGGACCTCGACCTGCACCTGCTCCTCCGACCACGACTGCCGATCAGGCTAGTTCACCGGGGTCCTCGGTCCGATCTGTGCAGGGGTGGCCAGGGCTCCGGTCGGTGCGGCGCGCTACCTTCCCTCACCGTGAGCACGCCACCGCCCGCCCCCACCCCGCGCCTGACCGACCGCCTCGGGCGGCCGATCGAGGACCTGCGGGTCTCGTTGACCGACCGCTGCAACCTGCGGTGTCGCTACTGCATGCCGCGTGAGGTGTTCGGGCCCGACCATGCCTTCCTCGACCGGCAGGAGTTGCTGCGTTTCGAGGAACTCTCCCGGGTGCTGCGGGTGTTCGCCGCCCTGGGGGTCACCAAGGTGCGGCTGACCGG
>SKJO01000080.1 GCA_007121975.1 Nitriliruptoraceae bacterium
AGGACGCCTGGGTGCTCGACAGCACCGAGCTGGCCTTCGACGAGGTCGTCGGTGCGATCGTGGCACGCGCCTGGTCGGCGGCGGACGCCCCCGCCGTCCCCACGGACGCCGCCACCGAGACGGCGCGGCCCGAGGTGGGTGAGGATCCGCTGCGCGGCCACCGCTCCCTGCCTCGGGTTGCGGTCGTCGGCCGGCCCAACGTCGGCAAGTCCACGCTGGTCAACCGCATCCTTGGCTCCCGGGTCACGATCGTCGAGGAGCGGCCCGGCGTCACCCGCGATCGCACCGAGCACCTCGCGGCCTGGACCGGAACGCCGTTCGTGGTGATCGACACCGGCGGCTGGGAGCACGGGGCGCAGGGCATGGCCGCACGGATCGTGGCCCAGGCCGAGACCGCGGTCGAGACCGCGGACCTGGTGGTGCTGGTGGTCGACGCGACCGTCGGGGTCCTCGAGGACGACGAGCGCTATGCCCGGCAGCTGCGCCGCGGTGGGGTGCCGGTGCTGCTGGTGGCCAACAAGGTCGACGGCGAGCGACAGGAGCCGCTGGTCCACGAGCTGTACCGGCTCGGGCTCGGCACCCCGCACGCGGTCTCGGCCCGGCACGGGCGGGGGGTCGGTGACCTGCTCGACGAGGTGGTGGCGGGTCTGCCCGACGTCGGTGCGACGGTGCCCGACACCACGCACGTGCCGCGCGTGGCCATCGTGGGCCGGCCCAACGTCGGCAAGTCCTCGCTGTTCAACCGGTTGGCGGGGGAGGAGCGCTCGATCGTCGACGCGGTGGCGCACACCACCCGCGACGCGGTCGACACGATGGTGGAGCTCGATGGCGAGCCGTGGGTGTTCGTCGACACCGCCGGGCTGCGGCGGCGCTACCGCCACGGGGAGGACACCGAGCTGTACTCGGTCGACCGCACCCGCGCGGCCATCGCACAGTCGGACCTGGTGCTGTTCGTGCTCGACGCCAGTGAGCCGCTGGGCGAGCAGGACCAGCGGCTGGCCGCCGAACTGCGCGATGCAGGGTGCGGCGTGGTACTGGTGCTCAACAAGTGGGATGCGCTCGACGCCGACCGGCGGGTGGACCTCGAGCGTGAGCTGGATCGGTTGTTGGCGTTCGCCGCCTGGGCTCCCCGGGTCAACGTCTCCGCGCTGACCGGCCGGGGGCTGCGCCGCGTGCTGGCTGCCCTGCGGCTGGTCCGCGACAACCACCGCCGCCGGATCACGACCAACCAGCTCAACCGGCTGATCGCCGACGCCGTGGACCGCCACCCGCTGCCCCGTCAGGGGCAGCGCAACCTCAAGATCCGCTACGCGACCCAGGTCGGGACCGCCCCGCCGCACGTTGTGGTGTTCGCCAACGGCCGGCTCCCCGACGCCTACCGCCGCTACCTCGAACGCGAGTTGCGTGCCGCCCACGACTTCACCGGCGTGCCCCTGCGCATCGACGACCGTCCGCCGGCTCCGCGCCGGCGCCGCTGACCCCCGGTTGCCGCCACGGGGTCCGAGCGGGTAGCGTGCGGCGGTCGAGGTCGCCAGTCGGCCTCGAACACCCCCACGGCCGGTCCGACCGGCCGGATCACCACCCCGCTCACCACCCCGCGCGGTACCGTGCGGAGAAGCACCGGGCTGTGGCGCAGTTTGGTAGCGCACTCGTCTGGGGGGCGAGGGGTCGCCGGTTCAAGTCCGGCCAGCCCGACCACCGACCACGCCGGGCGCCCCACCCGGGGCGCCCGGCGCCGGCCGTCAGGGAGGCCCGTGCGCGTCTTCGACATCGGCGGCACCGACGAGCCCGCGCAGGTCAGCAACCGGGTGCTGACGGTGCCCAACGTGATCTCGCTGGCCCGCCTGGCCGCCCTGCCGCTGATCTACCTCGACCTGGTCGGCGGTCGCGAGGGGCGGGCACTGGTGCTGCTGGCGGTGTTCGCCGCGACCGACTGGCTCGACGGCTACCTCGCGCGACGCCTCAACCAGGTCAGCCGGCTCGGGGCGCTGCTGGATCCGATCTCGGACCGGGCGCTGTTCATCGTGGTCGGGGTCGGGTTCGTGGTCGCCGGGATCGTGCCGCTGTGGGCGATCGTGGTGCTGCTACTGCGCGACGGCCTGGTCACGCTGGTGGGTGGTGTCCTGCTGCTGCGCGGCGCGCAGACTCCCGAGGTCACCCGGGTCGGGAAGGCCTCGACCTTCGGACTGATGCTCGCGCTGGTCGGTTTCCTGCTCGCTGCGGTGGTCGGGGACGGGGCCAGCGCCCCCGACCCGGTGGTCGAGCAGGTCAGCTGGGCGGTGTACGCCGTCAGCATCGTGCTGCACTACGTGTCCGCGCTGGGCTACGCACGCACGGTGTTCGACAGCCTGCCCGCGAGGGCCGAGCGGTAGGCTCGTAGGCGTCACACCGCAGCAGTCAGCCGAGGCCCTCGCAGAGGAGCGATCCGCGTGGCGCACCCAACGCCCGACGACCTGCGCTACACCGACCAGCACGAGTGGGTGCGTGACGACGGCGCGGTGATCGTCGTCGGCATCACCGACCACGCCCAGGAGCAGCTCGGCGACATCGTCTACGTCGACCTGCCCGCCCTCGACGCCGAGGTCGAGCAGGGACAGCCCTTCGGGGAGGTCGAGTCGACCAAGTCGGTCTCCGATCTCTACGCCCCGGTCTCCGGCGTGGTCGTTGCCCGCAACGAGCAGCTCGACGAGCAGCCGGAGCTCGCCAACACCGACCCGTACGGTGCCGGCTGGCTGGTCGCGCTCGAGCCGACGGACCGCAGCCAGCTCGACGGGCTGCTGGACGCGGCCGGGTACCGGGCACTGCTCGAGAGCTGAGCTGTCCCCAGGCACGGATGCGGCCGGCCCACGCAGGGTCTAGGCTGACGTGGCGGGTGACCCCCCGGTGACCCTCACCCTCGACGTGACGTCGCAGCGGCCGCCGGGCCGCGCTCGACGACACCGGGAGGCGATGATGAAGCCCTGCAGCGCCTGCGGCCAGCCGCTTCCAGCCGACGCCAACTTCTGCCCGGCGTGCGGCGCGCCGGCCCACAGCACCCCACCAGGGTCGCGGGACGCGACCACCGGATCGTTCGATCCGGTCACGGTCGGTGGCGAGCCCGAGCCGGACGAGTTCGGCGACGTGCCGCCGCTGGCGCCGGGCACCGGCATGCTGGTGATCGTGCATGGTCCCGGATCGGGCTCGCGGTTCCTGCTCGACCGTGAGGTGACCTCGGTGGGGCGCCACCCCGACACCGACATCTTCCTCGACGACGTCACCGTCTCGCGACACCACGCCGAGTTCGTCCGCGAGCCCTCGGGCATCGCCGTGCGGGACCTTGGCAGCCTCAACGGCACCTACATCGGCACCCGTCGGGTCGAGTACCAGGTCCTGGCCACCGGTGACGAGCTGCAGGTCGGCCGCTTCAAGCTGCTGTTCGTCGGCGAGGGCACCGCCGGCACGGTGGGGCAGCGGCCGTGAGGACGCACACCATCGGTGAGGTGCTCAACCAGCTCAAGGACGAGTTCGACGACATCACCATCTCCAAGATCCGCTTCCTGGAGTCGGAGGGGCTGATCTCCCCGGACCGCTCCGAGTCCGGCTACCGCAAGTTCACCTCCGAGGACATCGACCGGCTGCGCTACGTGCTGCGCGCGCAGCGGGACCGCTACCTGCCGCTGAAGGTGATCAAGGAGGAACTCGCCCGGCTCGATGCGGGGCTGCCCGTGCAGGAGGACGAGGACGCGGCGCGACCCGCCGACCCGGCCGCACCCGCTCCCGGCAGCGTCGGCCCGCCGGACCGTCGCCTGCTCGAGCCGCCGCTGACCGACGTGGCGCTGTCCGCGGTCGAGCTCGCGGACGCCACCGGGCTCACCGAGCGCGACCTGGCCGACCTGCGCGATCACGGCCTGCTGGCCGGTGGGCCCGTCCACGATGGCGACGATCTCGCGGTGGTCCGGCTCGTGGCGGCGCTCATCGACCAGGGTCTCGAACCTCGGCACCTGCGGATGTTCCGCCAGTTCGCCGATCGCGAGGCGGCGCTGGCCGAGCAGCTGGTCGCCGCGCAGCTGCGTCAGCGCAACCCCGACAGCCGACGCGCGGCCACCGAGCAGCTCGAGCAGCTCGCGGAGCTCGGGGTGCGCCTGCACCGGGCGCTGCTGGTCCGCGAGCTGCGGGCCATTCTGCGCCGATGAGCCCCGGCTGCGCACCCCGCGCAGCCCCCCCGCCACGCACGCTGCGGGCCCGGGTTGCGGTCCTGGTGCTGCTGCTCGCCGCGCTCATCACGCCGCCGCTGACCG
>SKJO01000240.1 GCA_007121975.1 Nitriliruptoraceae bacterium
CACTGTGGCTGCGCGCTCGTCGGTGGAGCAGGAAGCAGGCTGCGTGCGGGTGTGGTCGCGCGAAGTCCTCGATCTCGAAATCCTCCCCGAAGAGCTGCTCCTCCTCCCCTGGCTCGATAGTCGGCGTGAGCCGCGACGGTCCGTGGAAGCTGATGCGGGGCAGCTCCTGTCTGGCTCCGTAGAAGCACCAGAACAGCACGACCGCCCCCGGTCGGGCCAACCGCGCGACGTGCGCCGCCATGCGTGCACGCCCCTCGGGCCGTAGGTCGTCGAGCGTGCCGAAGTCGAGCAGCAGGTCGTAGCCGGCACCGACCGCCGGGAGCAACGACGCCGCGGTGAGATCCACCTCGAGGAAGCGGCAGCGCTCGTCAACGCCAGCGGCACGGGCTCGCTCCTCGGCCTTGTGCAGCGCCACCGCCGAGAAGTCGACCCCGGTCGTCTCGAAACCCCGGGTCGCGAGCTCGACCACGTTGGCGCCCGTGCCGCACCCGAGGTCGAGCGCCCGGGGGTGTGTTGCCGGGGTCACCTCACCGGTAGCGAGCAGGGCCCGAAGCTCCTCGCGGACACCGACCGCGTCCCACGGCGCCCACCCCCAGCGGTACGCGAGATCGTAGAACCTCGAACCGACCATGCTGCTCCCTCCTCTCGGCCGCGCGGGACACGGACCTCCTCGAAAACGGTAGATGGCATCAGCGGACGTGGAGCACGCCCTCCATCGACTCGTGACCGGGCACGTCACACCAGAACCGATAGCTGCCGGGAGCGAGGTCGACCGGGATGCGCACCGAACTGCTGGCCGGCATCACCGCACGGATGTCGGTGTCATCGATGAGGAAGGTGTGGTGGAACGGGTCGCGGTTGTCGAGCCAGAGCACCGCGTCGCCAGCAGGCATCTCGACCTCCGAGGGGAAGAGCGACCGGTCGCTCGCGATGGCGATATCACCGTCCTGCCTCGCCTCGGTGTCCACGGCGGCGGCCGCGACGAGCGATCCGATGGTCGCCACAACGGCAACGGCGGCCACCCCGACGACGACACGACGACGGGCCAGGGCCCCGGCACCGCGAAGCCGCAGCACCACGCCAGCGAGCACGGTCAGGAAGGCCAAGAGGATGAACACCTCGGCGAGGAAGCTGCCTGGCGACTCCGGGTGCGCGAGGTTCGCGGCCATGAACGGCGTGCTGCCGACGAGGTAGACAAGGACCACCAGGGCGTCGACGATCAGCAGCCATCGAGGACTCCGCCGCAGCGTCACGCCGCCGAGAACCACGGTGACCGCCCCGAAGATCGCGAGCGGCGGGATCACGTGACCCGCGAGGATCTGCAGGCCGAACAGCAGCGCGGCCACGAGCAGCAGCGAACCACCGACGAGGCGATCGCCGCGCAGCTCGGTGGGTGCGGCCGTTCCCATCGGACGGGGGGCTTCGACGTTCAGGCTCATCTTCCAGCTCCTTGTGTGAACGCGGCGGCACCGCGACTCGGTTGATGCTCAGGTCGTTGCTGCGGTCGGTCGCTGCGAGCCGGGTCGCGGGCGACCTTGCAGGAGGTGGGTCAGCACCGCCTGCGCGACGACGTCGGGATCGTCGAGCCACAGCTGATGGCCGCTGCAGGGCAACATCTCCAGCTGCGCGTCTGGCATGAGCGAGAGCAGCGGTCCGGCGACGTCACGTCCGCCGAACACGTCGTCCTCACCCCACAGGAAGTAGGTCGGGGACGCCACACGGCCAAGGACGTCGTCAGGCAACACGAGCGAGGCGTCGAAACCCCGTGGGCCGCCGGCGCTCGCGAGCATCTCGCCCTCGTGCTTCATCGTGTCCGTGTCGCGCTGGAGTGCGACGCAGTACTCGATGAACGCGTCCGGGATCCGGCCGGTGTCGAGGCTCACTCCGTGGCCGACCTGCCGCAGCATCGCCCGGACCGCGCGAGGGGTGGGCGGCAGCACCCCCATCAGCCGCCCGACCCCCGGAGTCATCATCAGCCGCATGAACATCGGGAACCGGCTACCCGGTGCCAAAGCGGGGCATGCCAGCTGCACCGTCCGGTCGACCCGATCGGGGTGCGCGGCGGCCGTGTAGATCGCGATCGTCCCGCCAAGGGACGACCCCACCAGGTGGGCACGCTCGAGCTGTAGGGCGTCGAGCACGTCGACGATCAGCGTCTCCGCGAAGCGGCGGAGGTTGTGGGGACGCACCGGCTCGGGCAAGGCGGCGGACAGCCCCGCGCCCGGACGGTCCAACAGCAGACAGCGCAACCCCGACATCCGGGCGGCCAGCTGGATCCAGGTCGCGGCGCTGTTGGGCCCGCCGGCGTGGACGAACAGGGTCGGCGCGCCCTCGCCCACCTCGAGCACGCGAACGTCCACGTCCAGCTGATCGAGGTGGACGCGGCGCTCGACCGGGGTGACGCCCTCGTGGGCGAACCACCGTCGCTCGGCCTCGCGGTAGCGGATCTCGTCCAACACGGCACCTCCGGTGAGCGGCTCTGTCGGGGTCGCCCGCTTGGGGGCGAACGCCAGCCCCTCCCGGTGCACGTTCCCGGAGCGGCGCCGAGACAACCAGGGGGCCAGCCGGTGGAACAGGGGGGAGCTGGCTCCACCACTGAGGGTGTGACTGACCCCGTGACATGAGGGCGCGCACCGGCGACACTGCACGGGTGACGACGATCGCGGCCCCGCTCGAAGCGCCCCGCCCCATCGGGGCGGTGAGGGTGGTGCGGTTCGTCCCGGCGATCGCGACGGTGTGCGCCCTACTGGTCGTCGCGGGCCTCGCCTCCTACCCAGTGCGTGGCGCGCCGGCGCAGCAACTGTTCGACTCGTGGGCCCTGCACAACGCACCGACCGGGGTGATCAGCGTGGTCGTGTTCGGTGTGGCGCTACGCCGCCATCCCGGCAACGTGGCGGCCTGGGCGTTCTTCGTTGCCGGCGTGCTCAGTTCCCTGCACGTCGTCTCGATGGCGACGGTGTACACCACCTCGAGCCGCCAGCCCGAGCTGTGGGAAGCGATGCGGGCGGGCACCATCGCGCAGCGGGACCTGCCCCTCGTGGTGGCGTACCCGCTCTGGCTCGCGGTGTCCCTGTGGCTGCTGTCGGCGAGTCTGGCGATCGTCGGCCTGTTGCACTTCCCGGATGGTCAGCTGCCCTCGGCACGATGGAGGCCCGTCCGCTGGATCCTCGTCACGGGCACGGCCATCGCGGTGTCCGCGTGGGTGTGGGCGTCGCGCCCGTGGTCGCCGCACCTCATCGCCTTCGACTTCTTGAACCCTGACGACCGGGTCGCGTGGAGCCTGTTCCTCGTGGGCATGCCGCTCCTGGGCCTCGGAGCCCTGCTCACCATCGCCTCGCTGGTCACCAGGATGCGCGCCACCGACCCCGACGAGCGTCGCCGCGTCCGCCCGGTGGTCATCGCGGCGTCGCTGTTCATCACGACCATGGTGGTGCTGTACCCGTGGCAGGCGATCTGGGCCGTCGCGACCGTTCCAGCGGTCATCCTGCTGCTGGGCGTCATCGCTGGCAGCGTCACCCGCTACCGCATGTTCGATGTCGAATTCGTGGTCAGCCGCGCCGTGACCGTCGCCATGCTCGGCGGGGTCGTCACACTCGTCTACGTCGGCATGGTGGCAGGCATCGGCGCCATGCTCGGCAACGCGTCGCGGTTGTGGCTCTCGGTCGCGGCGACGGCCGTCATCGCGGTCGCGTTCGAGCCACTACGTCGCCGCACCCTGCTGCTGGCAACCCGGCTGGTGACGGGCACCCGCGTGACGCCGGAAGAGGCGCTGGCGGCGCTGTCGGATCAGCTCGCGCGGGCCGACTCGACCACGGAGGTACTCGACCGGGTCGTTGCGTTGCTCGTCACCTCCACCGGCGCGTCACGGGCGGAGATCCGGGTCCGGCGGGACAACGGGGCGGACCGACTGGAAGCTGCCACCGGCGTGGTGACCGACACCGCCCGACGTGTCGTTCCGATCGTGCACGAAGGCCAAACGATGGGCGAGGTCCAGCTACTCGCCGACCGGGACGACCGGTTCCTGCCAGCCGACGAGCGGCTGCTCCGGCAGGTCGCCGCCGCGCTGGGCCCCGTCGCCCGCAACGTCCAACTCACCGGTGAACTGCACACCCACATCGACGAACTCCGATCTTCACGCCAGCGGATCGTGACCGCCCACGACGACGCCCGACGGGCACTCGAGCGCGACATCCACGACGGGGCGCAGCAGCAGCTGCTGGCGCTGCGACTCACCATCGGGCTGGCGACCACGCTCGCCAGGCGCGACGG
>SKJO01000135.1 GCA_007121975.1 Nitriliruptoraceae bacterium
ATCACGATCGAGTCCGGCGACGGCACGATCGAGTTGACCGACGCCGGCGACGTGGAGATCAAGGCCAACAACCTCACCTTCGAGGCCAAGCAGAAGGTCACGATGAAGTCCGGCACCGACACCGGGGTCAAGGCCGGCACCAACCTCAAGCTCGAGGGTGGCGTCAAGGTCGAGGCCAAGGGTGTGCAGGCCTCGCTCGAGGGCTCGGCGATGGCCGTCGTCAAGGGCGGCATGGTGAAGATCAACTGACCAGCCCGGGGTGCGCGCACCCCGGGGGACCACGACCACGAGGAGCGCGACGCATGGCCTCGGATCTGCCGTCGTTCATCGGGCGCGGGTTCTCGTTCCCGATGCGCGTGGACGGCAACGGCTCGATCGCCCTGGAGAGCGGCACCGCCGACATCGAGAAGGCGATGCGCGTGATCCTGTCCACCGCGCCGGGCGAGCGGCCGATGCGGCCCTACTTCGGCTGCAAGATCTGGAACCTGCTGTTCGAGCCGATCAACGCCAACACCCTGGGCCTGATGGAGGACGCCGTGCGTGAGGCGATGTCGCGGTGGGAGCCGCGCATCGAGATCGCATCGGTGACGGTGGCGCCCGACCCCACCGGACTCGGCTCGGTCAGCATCGACATCGGCTATGTGATCCGCTCCACCAACGACCGCCGTAATCTGGTCCACCCCTTCTACCTGATCCCGGGTGAAGGTTCGGACGGAGGGAGCAGCACGTGACCCTGCCGGTTCCCAACCTCGACGACCGCCGCTTCCAGGACCTCGTGGACGAGGCCAAGCGGATGATCCCGGCCCTGACCCCCGAGTGGACCAACCACAACGTCGCCGACCCCGGGGTGGCCCTCATCGAGTTGTTCGCCTGGATGAGCGAGCAGGTGATCTACCGCCTCAACCAGGTCCCCGAGCGGCTGTATGTCGACTTCCTCAACCTGCTGGGCACCGCTCCCTTCCCGGCGTCCTCCGCGCGGGTGCCGATCACCTTCTGGCTGTCGGCCGCGCCCGAGCAGCCCGTGCGCATCCCGGCCGGCACCGAGATCACCACCGCGGACGGCAACGGGGTGGTGTTCGCCACCCGCGACGAGCTGCGCATCGTGCAGCCCACCATCGTGGGCGCGCTGACCTCGGTGGGGGAGACCGCCTTCCGCGACGTGCTCGGCGAGCTGCGCTACGACCGCGACACCGTCGTGTGCTTCGCCTCCACGCCCGTGGCCGCCGACGACGCGTTCAACCTCGGCTTCGACGTCACGCTCGCCGGCCAGCTCGTCGACCTGACGATCGTGACCGCCGCACGGGGGATCGGCGTCGACCCCGACCGGGTCCCGATCGTCTGGGAGGCGTGGTCGGGGGAGCACTGGGTGGCCGTCGACATCCTTCGCGACACCACCGGCGGCCTCAACCGCAGCGGGACCGTACGCCTGGTCGTCCCCCGGTTGCACGAGCCGCTGGTGCTCTCCGGCCAGCGGCTGTACTGGTTGCGGGTGCGGCTGGTCGAGGCCCGCCCCGGCCAGCCGACCTTCTCCGCCTCCCCGCAGCTCGCGGATGTCAAGGTGGCCGCACTCGGCGGCTCGGTGCTGGCCGAGCACTCCCGCACCGTGCTCAGCGAGCAGGTGGGCACCAGCGACGGCACCCCCGGCCAGCGCTTCTCCCTGGGCAACGCGCCGATCCTGCCACGTGAGCCCGGCGAGGAGGTCGTGGTCAGCGTCGAGGGTCGCGGCGAGACCTACACCGAGGTGCCCGACTTCAGCGCCTCGGGCGCCGCCGACCGCCATGTGCGCTTCGACGAGGCCAGCGGTGCGATCGAGTTCGGGCCCAAGGTGCGCTACCCCGACGGCACCAGCATCCAGCACGGGGCGGTGCCGCCGTTCGGCGCGGCGGTGTCGCTGACGCGCTACCGCACCGGCGGGGGAACCGCCGGCAACGTCTCGCCCAACACCCTGACCTCACTGCGCTCGGCGGTGCCGTTCGTCGACGCGGTCGCCAACCTCGAGCCGGCCCGTGGTGGCGTGGACGCCGAGACCATCGAGGAGGTCAAGCTGCGTGGTCCTCGCACGCTGCGCACCGGGCAGCGGGCGGTGACCGTCTCCGACTACGAGCAACTCGCGCTCGAGTCCAGCCCGAAGGTCGCCCGTGCGCGGTGCCTGGCCCCCGAAACGCCGCTGGACCCCGTGAGGGTGCTGATCGTGCCGGACAACGACCGCGACCCCCAGCTGTTCACCCTGGACGACTTCGCGCTCACCGATGACCTCTACGACACGGTCGCCGCCCACCTCGACCAGCGCCGTACGCTGGGTGCCGTGGTCCGGGTGACCGCTCCCTACTACCAGGGGGTCAGCGTGATCGTACGGTTGCGTGCCGTGCCGGGTCGCTCGCCGGTTGCGGTCCGCGAACGGGTCGGGGTGGCCCTGTCGCGCTTCGTCAGCCCGTTGACCGGCGGGGCACGGGCGGACGGGTGGCCGTTCGACACCAACCTCAACGCCGCGGTGCTGGTCTCGGTCCTCGAGGAGGTCGAGGGCGTGGCTGCGGTCGACGAGCTCGCCCTGTTCGAGTACGACCTGCGCAACGGGGTGCGGCTCGGTGATGCCGTCGAGCAGATCGAGCTCGAGACCGGATCGCTGTTCCTGGCCGGACGCAACCAGGTGGTCGTGCGGTGACCAACCTGACCCACCGGCCCTCGCCGACCCCGGTCTACCCGCCGGGGTGGCTGGTCGGTCAGCTCCCGGTGGGGATGCGTGACGACGACCTGCTGGTGCGCTTCACCACGATCTTCGAGCGGCTGGGCGCCACGCTGCGGGCCGGGGCCGACGGCATCGAGCACGCCGTCGACCCGACGGTGACCACCCCGGGGATGCTGCGCTACCTCGGCGCCTGGCTCGGCTACGACCTGCTCGACCCCGACCTCGAGGTGCTGCGTCAGCGGGCGATCATCGAGGCGCTGGGCCGCGCTCTGCCGCTGCGTGGAACCCGACGCGGGCTGCAGGTGCTGCTCGAGGCGGTGACCGACGCGCCGGTCGTGATCGAGGATCCGGGCGCCGTGCTGCGCGACGGCGAGTCGCACACCAACGCGGGCGAGGTGGTCGTCCGGGTGCGCAACGCCGGTCATCTGCGCGAGCACGAGTTCGCCGCCCTGCTGCGCGACGAGATCCCCGCCCACCTCGGGCTGCGCCTGGTGATCGCCGCTCCCGGCGACGATGCCGATGCCGGGGACGGTCCCGAGCGCGGGCCTGGGGGCGATCACGGGGGCGATCACGGGGGCGATCCGGGACCGCCCATGCCCCCGCCGCCCCCGCCGCCGGCCGGGGCCGAACCGCCGGCGCACCCCGCTGCCGTCTCGCCGCCACCCCCGCCGTCGACCGACCAGCCCGACGGGGACGTCCCGCAGGTACTGGACATCTCGGATCACAGCGGCGAAACTCCCCCGGTGTCAGCTCAGGATGAGGCGGCGCCGCTCCAGGACCCGGAGGACACGCCATGAGCGACCCGTTGACCTCGACCGTGCCGCCGACCCCGACCGAACGCGACCACGCCGCCCAGGAGGAGATCGAGGCCAGCCGGCAGGTCCCGAGTCGTGACGCGCCGTCCACCCAGGCCAGCAGCGCCAAGGTCGCCGACACCGAGCACGACGCCGCGGTGGTGGCTGGTGACGATGCCATCGGACTCGTGGAGCAGGCCGACGACGAAGCACGCATGCCCCCGGGACCGCCCCCGCTCCCGGCCGACGCCGGCACGCCGGTGGTCCCCGAGGCCACGGTCACGGCCGCCCCCGGACCCGGGGGAGGAGAGGTGGAGGTCGAGTGTCCCCAGTGCGCGTTGGTGGTGGTCGGCGATCAGCCCCGCCCGACCGCGGCCTGGTTCTGCCCGCGGTGCGACTACCCGCTGTTCTGGGCCGCTCCTCCCCCCAAGCAGGCCCCATCGGCCCGGGCCCGCCACCGGTTGCCGGGGACCGGAGGCCGCTCGGTCGTGGGCGCGGAGGCCTGCTGGTACTGCGGCGAGATGAACGAACCGGGCGCGGGCGAGTGCTTCCGGTGCGCCGCGACCCTGCCCAAGCCGGTCGCCCCGGTCCCCGAGGTCATGGCCGAGGTCGAGACCACCGCCGTGCCGCTGCCCGTGCCCTTCCCGACCGTCACCTGGCCGTTCGTGGCTGCGGGCCTGCTCGCCGGGCTGTCGGCCGGGATCTCCGCCACGCTGTGGTGGGTGGGGATCGGATGATCGAGGAGGTCGATCGCAGCCTGGA
>SKJO01000136.1 GCA_007121975.1 Nitriliruptoraceae bacterium
GACGGACCCGTGCTGGTGGTCGCCGGAGCGGGATCGGGCAAGACCCGGGTGCTCACCCACCGCCTGGCCCACCTGATCCGTGACCACGGGGTGGATCCCTTCGCGCTGCTGGCGATCACGTTCACCAACAAGGCGGCCGGCGAGATGGCAGAGCGGGTCGGGCGGCTGGTCGGCGGCCGGCTCTCGCAGGCGATGTGGGTGACGACCTTCCACAAGGCCTGCGTGCGCATCCTGCGCCGCGAGCTACCCCGCCTGGGCTACCGCAGCGGGTTCACGATCTACGACCAGCAGGACGCGACCCGGCTGATCTCGCAGCTGGCCAAGGACGCCGGCGTTGACGACAAGCGCCTGCCGGCGCGCGCGATCCAGCGCGCCATCAGCACCGCCAAGGACGAGCTCGTCGACTTCGAGACCTACCGCCAGCGCGCCACCGCCTGGCCGGAGATCGAGATCGCCGACATCTACCAGACCTACGAGGCGCGGCTGCAGCGGGCCAACGCGCTCGACCTCGACGACCTCATCGTCAAGACCGTCGAGGTGCTGCAGCTGTTCGACCCCGTGCTCGAGCACTACCAGCGCCGCTTCGCCTATCTCATGGTCGACGAGTACCAGGACACCAACCGCGCGCAGTATCACCTGGTCAACCTGCTGGCCGGTGGGCACCGCAACCTGATGGTGGTGGGTGATCCCGACCAGGGGGTCTACGGCTTCCGGGGGGCCACGATCCGCAACATCCTGGACTTCGAGCGCGATTACCCCGACGCCGCGGTGATCCCCCTGGTGCAGAACTACCGCTCGACCCAGACCATCCTGGATGCGGCCAACGCGGTCATCCGCCACAACCGCTCCCGGCAGCCCAAGGACCTGTGGACCGACGCGGGCCTCGGCGATCCGGTGGTGCGCTACGAGGCCGACAACGAGCACGACGAGGCCGCCTTCGTCGCCGAGGAGTGCGAGCGGCTGCGCGCTGAGGGCACGAGCTTCGACGACATCGCGGTCTTCTACCGCACCAACGCCCAGTCCCGGGTCTTCGAGGAGGTGTTCCTGCGGGTCGGGCTGCCCTACCGGGTGATCGGCGGGGTGCGCTTCTACGAGCGGCGTGAGGTCCGCGACCTGGTCGCCTACCTGCGGCTGCTGGCCAACCCCGACGACGACGTCTCCGCCCGGCGCATCGTCAACACCCCCCGCCGCGGCATCGGGGACCGCACCGTGGATGCGCTCGACGTCCATGCCCGCCGGGAGGGCATCAGCTTCCTGGCCGCCTGCCGGGACGTCGAGGTGGTGGTGGGCCTCGGGGCGCGCGCGATCAGTGCGGTGGGATCGTTCGTGGGGCTGATCGATTCCCTGCGCACGGAGCTCGAACACGACCTCGACGTCCCCACGCTCATCGAACGGGTGTGGGACCGCACCGGCTACCTCGCCGAGCTCGTCGCCGAGCGCACCATCGAGGCGCAGGGCCGTGAGGAGAACCTGCGCGAGCTGCGCTCGGTCGCCGCCGAGCTGCACGAGCGGGGCGAGGGCATCGTCGGCCCGGAGGGGCTGGGCACCTTCCTGGAGTCGGTGGCGCTGGTCGCCGATCAGGACCAGCTCGACGACGAGGCGGCGGCGCTCGCCCGCGAGGACGGCAGCGTGACGCTGATGACGCTGCACACCGCCAAGGGCCTGGAGTACCCGGTGGTGGTCCTGGTCGGGATGGAGGACGGCGTCTTCCCCCACGTGCGGTCGATGTCGGACGCCGCCAGCCTCGAGGAGGAACGCCGCCTGTGCTACGTGGGCATGACCCGCGCGCAGCGTCGGCTCGTGCTGACCAACGCCGAGCACCGCACGCTGTGGGGTGGCACCAGCTACAACCCGCCGTCACGGTTCCTCGACGAGCTGCCCGCCGAGCTGGTGGAGGTCCGCCGCCCGGCCGCCTCGGGCCGCTCCTCCACGCCCGCGTCGAGGTTGCGCGACTCGGTGGTGGTCGG
This sequence comes from Nitriliruptoraceae bacterium, assembly GCA_007121975.1. GTDB lineage: Bacteria > Actinomycetota > Nitriliruptoria > Nitriliruptorales > Nitriliruptoraceae > SKJO01. Next base: position 1,968 of record SKJO01000136.1, read on the forward strand.
CGAGGACGGGTTCGCGGTCGGCGACGCGGTGCTGCACCCGAGCTTCGGGTCGGGGCGCATCGCCGCACTCGCCGGTGACGAGGACCGCGCCGAGGCCACCGTCGACTTCGACGACCACGGCCGCAAGCAGCTGCTGCTGGCCTACGCCCCGCTGGTGCGGGTGTGAGCAGGCGGCTGGTGGCGTGGACGAGGGGGCGCTAGTCTCCGCGGCGCGAAGGGGAGTAGTCCCCAACACGGTGATCGACACACTGGCTGTTCCTGGCCCGGTCACCGCGGCCTCGCGGCGAGCTGCGGGGCGGGCGAGACCTTCGACCGCCACCCACGACGGGTGCCGGTCGAGGCGTGCGCCCAACCGTCTCCTCCGGCACCAGAAACCGGAGACCTGATGGAAGCGCTGCTGGCCAGCTTCGGGCTGGTGTTCCTCGCCGAGCTCGGCGACAAGTCGATGCTGCTCGCGATGGCGTTCGCGGCCCGCTACCGCCCCTGGCCGGTGATCGCCGGGATCGCGATCGCCGCGTTCGCGATGCTCGGGGCGGCGGTGCTCCTCGGCGCGGCGCTGGGCGCGGCCCTGCCCGAACGCGCTCTGGCGATCGGGGGCGGACTGCTGTTCCTCGGCTTTGGCCTCTGGACCCTGCTCGACGACGACGACGAGGACGAGGAGTCCACCTCGGTGGGGTCGCGATCGGTGCTGTTCGGCGTCACCCTCGCCTTCCTGGTCGCCGAGTTCGGCGACAAGACCATGCTGGCCACCGTCACCCTGGCCTCGACCCAACCGGCGCTGCCGACCTGGCTGGGGGCGGGGGCCGGGATGACCGCGGCCAGTGCGATCGCGGTCGTGCTGGCGATGCTGGCCGGGCACCGCCTGCCCGAGCGCACGGTTCGCATCGTGGCCGCGGCGGCGTTCCTGGTCTTCGGGCTGGTCCTGCTCGTCGAGGGCATCCGCGGCTGACCGCCGCCCGCCCCCCCACCGAGACAGGACCCGGGGTGGCTCCGAACGTTTGGCCAGTCCGCCACCACACCGCCAGGAGCTCAGCCGTGCCCAAGACCCGCCACGTCTCGACCAGCCGGGTGATCGCCGCCGACCGCCAGGCGATCTTCGACGTGATCGCCGACCCCGCCATGCATCCGGTGATCGACGGGTCGGGCTCGGTGACCCAGGCCGTCACCGACGGTCCCGAACGGCTCGCCGAGGGAGTGTCGTTCGGGATGAAGATGAAGATGGGCGCGCCCTACACCATCGACAACACGGTCGTGGAGTTCGAGGAGGGCCGGCGCATCGCCTGGCGGCACTTCTCCGGCCACCGCTGGCGCTACGAACTCGAGGACGTCGAGGAGGGCACGAAGGTGACCGAGACCTTCGACTGGTCGACGGCGCGCTCCAAGCTCGGGATCGAGCTCGCGGGCTTCCCCAAGCGCAACCTCGAGGGGATGCGCCGCACGCTCGAGCGGCTCGAGGAGCACCTCGTCGGGGCCAGCGACGGGGCCGACGTGGCCGACGTGGCCGACGAGGCCGACGAGGCCTGAGGCTGCCGACGAGGCCTGAGGCTGCCCCGGCTGCCGTGGGGGTGTCCGCGCTCGGCGCGCTCAGCGGCAGGCCGGCGTGACCACGTCGTCGGACGGCGGAGGACCGGGCGCCAGGCGCGTCGGGTCGACGTAGACCCGCCCGTCCTGGACCAGCGTGGGATGTTCGTCGAGTGAGTCCACCCCGCCGAGCCCCCGGCCGGTCAGTGCCCACACCCCGGCATCGGACTCCAGCCGGTTGGACGCGGGGCAGTACTCGACGTCCCCGGCGTCGGCGAAGGCGCGCACGCGCCCCCCGGCCCCGACCAGCAGCAGGTCGAGCTCCGGGACCTCACGGGCCTCGCCGACCTGCTCGACGGCCCCGAGGTCCTGCCACGGGGGCGGGGGAGGATCACCGCTGCGCAGCAGGAACAGCACCCCGGCGACCACGACGACCACGCCGGCGAGCACCGAGGCGATCACCCACTGCAGGCCCAGGGGGGCCCGCAGAACGATCTTGCGCGCCCGCTTGGCGGCCCGCTCCGGCAGGTAGCCGGAGGGGCCGAACTCGGGGCCGGAGTCGTCGGGCATCGCCCGCCACGGTACCGCCGGGTGCCTCCGGCTTGGATTCCCCCCGGCGAGCGTGACTATCCTCGCGCAGGTCCGGCCGGGACATCCCGACTTCTCGGGTTGCGCGGCCCGGTGCCACCGCGTCTTCACGAGGGAGGCAACCCGTGGCCATCCGCGTCGTCGTCGCCAAGCC
>SKJO01000364.1 GCA_007121975.1 Nitriliruptoraceae bacterium
CGGCCGCAGCCTGCTCGCTGCCGGGCTCGGGGCGCTGGTGGCCGTGCTGGCCGCCCTGCCGGTGGCGATCTGGGCCGCGCGCTCGCGCTCCCGCGTGGCCCGGGTGGCCGAGCGGGCCGCGTTCACCGGCTACGCCCTGCCGGGCATCGTGGTCGCGCTCGCGCTGGTCTTCTTCGGGATCCGGGTCGTCCCGAGCCTGTACCAGACCCTGGCGATGCTGGTGTTCGCCTACGTGGTGCTGTTCCTGCCGCAGGCCGTGGGCGCGATCCGGGCCTCGCTGCTGCAGGCCGATGACAACCTCGAGAGCGCCGCCCGCGTGCTGGGCAGCACGCGCACGGCCACACTGCGGCGGGTGACGCTGCCCCTGTCACGTCGTGGGGCGGTGGCCGGTGGGGCGCTGGTCTTCCTCACCGCGCTCAAGGAGCTGCCCGCGACCCTGCTGCTGGCCCCCACCGGCTTCGACACCCTGGCCACCCGGGTGTGGTCGGCGACCTCCGAGGCCTTCTACACCCGTGCCGCGGTCCCGGCGCTGGGGCTGATCCTGCTCGGATCGGTCCCGCTGGCCGTGCTCATGGTGCGCGAACGTCGCGAGCGCGGCTGAGGCGGTCAGCTCGACGACCGGGGGAAGGTGACCACCGGGCCGTCCACGCTCAGGGACACCCGGGTACCGCGGTCGAGGTCGAGGTGGGGGCCGCGCCGCACCCGCACGTACCGCGCGTCGTCGAGGGTGAGCTCGAGCAGCTGGTCGTGGCCGAAGTAGGAGATCGCGGTGATCGTGGCCCGACCCTGGGCGTCGGCCCGGACCCGCACCGCCTCGGGGCGCACGACCACCGTGAGCTGATCAGCTTCGGTGGCCGCGATCGTGGGCAGCCGACCGATCGGGGTGTCGACCAGGTAGCGCCCGGCCCGGGTGCCGGGCAGCACGTCGGCCTCGCCGACGAACTCGGCGACGAACCGGGTGGCGGGCCGGGTGTAGAGGGTCTGCGGGTCGGCGGCCTGATGCACCCGGCCCTCGGCCATGACCACCACCCGGTCGGCCAGCGACAGGGCCTCCTCCTGATCGTGGGTGACGAACACCGCGGTCTGCTCGGCGGCCCGCAGGATCGCGCGTACCTCCTCGCGCACCGAGGCCCGCAGGCTGGCATCGAGGTTGGAGAACGGCTCGTCGAGCAGGACCAGGTCGGGGGCCGGCGCCAGCGCGCGGGCCAGGGCGACCCGCTGCTGCTGGCCGCCCGACAGCGCGGTGGGCATCCGGGCGCCGAGCCCGCCGAGCCCGACCAGAGCCAGCACCTCGGCCACCCGCGCCCGGCGCGCGGCCCGCGGCAGGTGGGTGAGCCCGTAGGCGACGTTGCGGGCCACGTCCAGGTGCGGGAACAGCGCGTAGTCCTGGAACACCATGCCGACCTGCCGCCGCTCCGGGGGCAGGTGGACCCCCGGCGCGGTGACGGTGCGTCCGTCGATCACGATGGTGCCGGACTCGGGCCCGAGCAGGCCGGCGACCAGGCGCAGCACGGTGGTCTTGCCGCAGCCCGACGGCCCGAGCAGCGCGGTCAGGCTGCCACGGGAGACCTCGAGGTCCACGTCGTCGACCACGAGATGGGTGCCGTAGCGGTGGAACAGTCCGCGGACGCTGAGCGCAGCCCGACCCCCACCGAGGGTGGGGGCGGTCGGAGTCGGCGCGGAGACGGCGGACATGGCGGGTGAGGACTTCCTTCGGCAGTCTTAGGGTACCCTTACTGACCGGATCCACGCCAACGACCGCGGGAGGACCAGGGTGCCGCTTGCCGGGCTGGAGCTGCCGGTCTCCGCGGACGCGCGGCCGAGCCTGCGCACCGAGGTGCTCGAGGTGCTGCTCGACCGCCACGGCCAGCGCGTGACCCGGGAGGACGTCACCGCCGCTCTCGCGGTGCACGGTCCCGGCGTCGCCGACGCGCTCGACGCGTTGGTCACCGAGCAGACCATCCGCGAGCAGGACGGACACCTCACGCTGACCGCGGCCGGCTACGAGCGCGCGCTCACCGCGGTGCGCCGTCACCGCCTCACCGAACGGCTGCTCAGCGACCTGCTCGGGGTCGAGTGGTGGCAGGTGCACCACGAGGCCGAGGGTCTCGAGGGCCGCATCACCCCGGTGCTCGAAGCCCGGCTGGTGGAGGTGCTCGGCGACCCCGGAACCTGCCCGCACGGCAACCCGATCCCCGGCTCGGCCAACCGCCCCGACCAGTCCGACGCGGTGCGGCTGGCCGACGCGCCGCCGGGTCCGGTCAGCGTGGTGCGGATCACCGAGACCCTCGAAGGGGACGACGAGGCCCTGCAGTTGCTGCAGGCCTGCGGGTTCGTCCCCGGTCGCGATGCGGAGCTCAAGCGCCGCGAGCAGGGCTGGGTCGAGGTGGCGGGCACCGTGCACGACGCCGCCCTGCCCCCGCACGTGGCCGCCCACACCTACGTCGTGCCCCGCTGAGCGCGGCGCCGGGAGGGTGCCCGGGCGGCGCTAGGCTGCGCGGCCATGACCAGTCCAGAGCCCCGGCCCGAGCCCCGATCCGAGCCGCCCCGCCGCAGCGTCGCCGTGCTCGGCGACCGCATCCTGGTGGCCCCGCCCGGCGATGAGGAGCGCCGCTCACGCGGCGGCATCCTGATCCCGGCGACCGCGCAGTCGGTGGATCGCAAGGGGATCTGGGGCCAGACGCTGGGGGTCGGCCCCCACGTGCGCCAGGTCGACGTCGGCGACGACATCCTCTACCTGCCCGACGACGCCATCGAGGTCGAGGTGCAGGGCGAGCCCTACCTGATCGTGCGCGAACGCGACGTGCATGCGGTGGGCTCGACCCGGCGCGACGGCGCCACCGGCCTGTACCTCTAGGCGCCGCCATGACCCTCGCCTCCTCGGCCGCGGTCGGCCCCCCACCGGGCATGGCGGTGCGGCTGTCGTCCAACGAGTCGCCCTACGGGCCGTCGCCCGCCGCGCTCGAGGCCGCCGCGCGGGCGCTCGCCGAGGCCCACCGCTATCCCGATGACCAGAGCCTGGCGCTTCGCACGGCGATCGCCGAACACGAGGACCGGCCGCTCGAGCAGGTCGCGGTCGGCAACGGCTCGGCGGCGGTGCTGATGGACCTCGTCGCCGAGGTCTGCGCCGGCGCCGGTGAGGTGCTCACCTTCGCGCACGCGTTCGTGGTCTACCGGCTCGCGGCCCGCAACGCCGGTGCCCGCTACCTCGAGGTGGCGACCGGCCCCGGCGCCCGCGACGCTCGGGACGGCTACGCCCGTGACGTCGACGCGCTGCTGGCCGCGGTCGGCCCCGACACCCGGCTGGTGTGCGTCGACAACCCCGGGAATCCCACCGGCGCCCACCTCACCGGCGAGCAGCTGACCGCGCTGGCGTCCGGGCTGCCCGACGAGGTCGTCCTGCTGATCGACGAGGCCTACCACCACTACGCGACCGCCCAGCGCGGGTATGCCACGGTGGCCGAGCTCGACCTCGACCACCCCCGGGTGGTGGTCACCCGCACCTGCTCCAAGGCCCACGCGCTGGCGGGCCTGCGCGTCGGGTGGGTCAGCGGCCCGCGCGAGCTGGTCTCGGCCGTCGACGCCCGCCGGCCACGGTTCAACCTCACCGCCCCCGCCCAGGCCGCCGCGATCGCGAGCCTGGCCGACCACGAGCACCTGGCCCGAGGGGTCCGCGCCACCCTGGACGGCCGGCGGCGGCTGGCGACGGCGCTGCGTGCGCAGGGCGTGCAGCTCACCGAGGGGCTCGGCAACTTCGTGACCGTGGAGCTCGGCGTGCCCGCCGGTCCGGTGGTCGACGCCTACGCCGCAGCCGGCGTCGGGGTCCGCCCGCTCGCGCCCTACGGCCTGCACGAGCAGGTCCGGGTCAGTGTCGGCACCGAGCCCGAGGTCACCGCGTTCCTCGAGGCGTCGTCGGCGATCCTCCCGCCGCCCGGGACGCCGCCGCCCGGCGTGAACGCTCTGTAGTCTGGTGGCTTCTTTCTGTTGCCGTTCGGTTCCCCCGCTTCAGGACATCGGCCCCTGCCGGTCAGATGGTCGGGGCCGTAACGTGGGCACCGACGGTTGCCGGTTCGCCGACGGTTCGTCGGGGGGGCGATTCGAGGCGGAGGTTCGCGGAAGGCGGCACGGTGCAGGGACCTGACCCCGGCCGGGTGCCAGGGCCCCGAGGGCGCCGTCGCGGGCTGGTGTGGCCCACGACCGTGACGCTGCTGCTGGCCACGCTGGTCCC
>SKJO01000471.1 GCA_007121975.1 Nitriliruptoraceae bacterium
GGCGGCGTGCCCATCACCCGCGGCGCTGCCGCCCAACGGGTGCAGGAGGCCGCCAAACTGCTCGCCGGCGACGGGCCGGCGGTGGTCGCGATCTCCCCGGAGGGATCACGCCACCGGGTGGAGCGCTGGCGCAGCGGCTTCTACCACCTGGCGGTGACCGCCGAGGTCCCACTGGTGCTGACGGCGCTGGACTACTCGCAGCGCACGGCGCGGTTCGGTCCGCTGCTGGTACCCAGTGGGGACCTCGCCGCCGATCTGCGCACGATCCGGGAGTTCTACGCCGGGGTGCAGGGCCGTCACCCCGAGCGCCAGGGGCCGATCCACGTGGGCGAGGCCGAGCCACCCGAGAGCCTCGAAGCCGCCTGAGCCCGACGGTGCGGTGTCCGTTCGGACACGTGTGACCTCACCCGCCCCCCTAGGCTTCGGCGGTCATCTCCGGCAACGTCTTCGTTGCCGTCCCGCACCATCTCCAGGATGCGCTCATGGCCGGCCTGTCGCGTGCCGCGGTTGCCCTGCTGCTGGTCGTTGCCCTGCTGAACCCGGCCTGGGCCGAGCCCGCGCCCCCGGAGCTTCGCCGCGCCGAGGGACCGACACCGGTCATGCAGCCCGCCCGGCTCGACGCCGTGCAGATCGCGAGCTGGTTCCTGGCCAACCCCGCGCGGGCCGGGGTCTATGCGCTGGACATCGACGTGCTCGAGCTCGCCGAGCTGTTCCTCGAGGAAGGGGAGCGCGAAGGGGTGGCCGGGGATCTCGCCTTCGCGCAGTCGGTGCTCGAGACCGGCAGCTTCTCCTACCCGGCCCACGGGCAGGTCCGTGCCCACTTCAACAACTACGCCGGCCTCGGTGCCTGTGACGGCGGGGCCTGCACGGTGGCGCGCTTCCCCACCCCCCGGATCGGCGTGCGGGCCCAGATCCATCATCTGCGCGCCTACGCCGATCCGACCGTGACCCGCGACACGCTGGCCAGCCCGCTCGCCAGCCCCCGCTTCGAGCTCGTGCAGCCCAAGGGTCGGGCCCCGAACTGGGAGGACATGGGCGGCTCCCGGCCCGGCCTGCAGGGGGTCAACTGGGCCTCGGATCCGCGCTACAGCCACAAGATCCTGGCCCTGTACGACTCCATGCTCGCCTTCGCCGTCGAGATGGCGGGCACGACCCTGTCCTTCCTCGACGTCCTACCGGGATCCTTCGCCGCGCAGGAGATCGAGTGGCTCGCAGCCACCGGCATCACCCGAGGCTCCCGGGATCGCCTGCGCTTCGACCCGGAGGGGCTGGTCTCGCGCGGACAACTGGTCAGCTTCCTGTACCGGCTGGCTGGCGAACCCGAGGTGGAGGGCACCGTGCCCTACCCCGACGTCGCGGCCGACGACGTGCACGCCACGGCGATCCTCTGGGCGGCCACCGAGCAGATCGTCGGAGGGTACGCCGACGGGCGGTTCGGGCCGGGCGACCCGCTCACCCGGGGACAGATGGTGAGCCTGCTGCACCGCCTCGCGGGCGAACCCGACGAGGCCAGCGCCACGCCGTTCGTGGATGTCGACGGTTCGGTGCACGCCACCGCCATCGCCTGGGCGGCCGCCACGGGCATCACCCTCGGGGTCACCCCCGAGCGTTTCGAGCCGCAGGGCGAGGTCACCCGCGCCCAGATGGCCGTGTTCCTGTACCGCTTCGCCCGGCTCATGGGCCTTCCGACGCTCGAGGCCGGCGACCCCGTGCTCGACACGCACGCCGAGACCCCGACCACGCCGACCACGCCGACTGCGGCGACCGACGGCTGAGCGGCTCCGGCCCGGCTCCCCCTACGGCCCGGCTCCCCCTACGGCTGCCCCCTACGCCATCCCCCTACGCCCGGTGCGGCAACGGGGGAGGTCCCCGATGATGCGGCGGGGGGCGTGCCGTAGCGTCGCCGTGCACGCCCGGCCCGCACCACCCCCGGACCATGCCAGGAGCCGCACGATGCCAACCGATCTCCACCACCGCCCGACGCTGATCGACACGGCTGACCCCGCCCCTGCACCAGCCCCCATCCCCTCCCCCGGCCCGCCCATGTTCGTGCAGTTGGCGGACTGGCTGCTGCGCAGTCCCTGCGACGCACCGCCTGTCGCGGCCTACCGCCGGTGTACGGCGGAGCTGATGGTGGGAGCCGCCAGCTCGGCCGAGCCGGTCGAGCCCCCGTGGTGGCAGGAACTCGGCGCCGACTGGGCGGTCGAGGTGTGGCTCGACCATCACGACCCCGAGACGACCTGATGCCTCGGCGGCTGGTGGTCGTGCTCCGCAGGCTCGTCCCCACCTCGACGCCCCCGAATCCAGGACACGAACCGGTCGACCTGCCGGGCGGACCACAGGTGGACGTCGCGGGCCCATTCGTACTCGCGGGCCAGGATGGCCAGCCCGGCGACCGCCGTCAGCGCCCCGGGTCCGGGAACGAACGGTGAGGCGAACAGCAGGCTGACCACCAGCACGAGTGCTCCCAGCACCGTCACCCACACCCGGCGGGCATGGTCACGCACGCCGCGCACGACCGGTGGCAACGGCGAGGTGGCCGAGGGATCGAAGCTCGGGGGAGCGCCGACCTCGGCCCGAGCCAACTGGGCGAGGATGCGGCCCATGGCCCGAGTGCGGTGGCGACTGGTCAGGGAGAACTCCGCGACGATCTCGGCTTCGTCCCCGCGCAGTCGCAGCTGCCCCGTGGTCGCCGACCGCCGATCGAACTCGAAGATCCGCAACCGGCTGAGCGGCGTCTCCACATCCGGCACCGAGGGGCTGGCGACCTGCAGCAGACAGCGTTGCTGGGTCACGACGAACAGTCCGGGAGCCCGGGCACCGGGCAACGACGCGTGGCTCCATGCCACCACCGCCTCGCCCTCGTCGAGCGACTGAAGGATGGGGCCGAGCACCAAACGCTCTCGGAAACGGAACAGCAGACTCATGAAGCAAGACTACGGGACCGCCGCCCGCCGAACCTGCCCCCGAGACGGTGGCCGCCGGGGCGCTCAACCGCAGCGGTAGCTCGTGCCCCCGCCGTGCGGGCAGCGCCAGCGCGTACCGATCGGGGCGAAGGCCGTCTCGCAACGCTCGCCGGGGACCATCACCGCCCCCGACCCCGGTGGGACCCGTGACGTACGCTGCGGACCCCATGCTGCCGGGGATCGTGCCCGACACACCCACCGCCGGGAGGGAACGCTGTGCTGCGTGACCGCATCCGACCCCTGCTGCTCGCGCTGCTCACCGGCGCTGTGCTGCTCATCGCACCAGCCGCGCTCGCCGCGGAGGACCGCGTCCTGATCGAACCGGGCGCCGAGGCGGTGGACCGCGCGGCCCTCGTCGAGGTCGTGCGCGACGCCGAGCGTGACGGCGTGATCGTCTCGGTCGCGGTACTCGCCGGGGAGCCCGCCGGAGGGGCACAGGCCGAGGCCGACCTGATCGTCGACGAGCGGGGTGGCGCCGCCCTGGTGATCACCCCGACGGAGGTCGGCGGGGTCAGCGCCGTCTCCGGCCACGACGCGGCCGCCGCGGTCGACGCCGCGCTCGACGTGCTCGAGCAGCGCGACGACGTGGTGGGCGCAACCGAGGCGTTCGCCGCCCGGCTCACACGATCACCGGGCGGGGTCGGCCTCGGCAGCGACGGGCAGCCACGGGTGGGCGGGTTCTCAATCCCGTGGGTCATGATCGCCGTGGTGGGCTTCCTGCTGCTGAGTCTGGTGATGCGCGGCGGCCGGCGCCGGCGCCACCGCCGCCGTGGCATGGGCGGCGCGGTGCCAGGAGCGATGGTTGGCTACGGACTCGGCCGGCGTCGCTCCCGCCGCCGCAACCAGTCCTCCTACGGCATGCCCCCACCACCGCCGGGCGGAGCGAGCCGCAGCCGATCACGCACGGGCTCGGGGGGCAAGGCGATGGGGTCAACACGCGGCGGGTCGGTCGGGAAGACCGGTGGGTCCGCGCGCCGTTCCTCCTCACCCAAGCGCAGCGCACCGAGCCGCTCGAGTGGCAGCCGGAGCCGGAGCACGAGCAGGTCGCGCGGCAGCAGCCGCCGCCGTTGACCGCGTCCGCGAGCGCTCAGCCCGCGGACGTCCGCGCCGGCTTGCGCCGCACGGTCGCGAGGTAGGCATCGCGACGCTCCGGCTCGGGGATCGTGGCGAGGATGGCATCCACCCGGGCACGTCGCTCGACGTCGACCCGCCGGTCGAGGCGGAGGCCGGGATCGAGTGTCACGAACTGGAACCGAGGCCC
>SKJO01000443.1 GCA_007121975.1 Nitriliruptoraceae bacterium
CGACCGCGTCTCGGAGACGTCGGGTGCGCTCCCCACGATCGCCGCGGTGCAGCTCGCCGCCGATGAGCAGCACCACCTCGTTGCCGTAGAGCTCGAGCATCTCCGGGACCCGTTCCAGGGTCATCCCACCCGCCGGCGCAGGCAGGGCAGGCGGCAGGTGCCCGAGTTCCCCGCTGAGTGCCACCGCGATGTCCCGGCAGACCTGTTCGGTGAGGTTGAACCGGCCGCCATGGTTGGGGAACACGGAGACGTCGACGCCCGCGAGACGCATGAAGGTCCCGAACACCAGTCCGGGCGCGATGCCCGAGGTCGTCCCGGTGACGAACGAGCCGAGCAGCGACGGATGACCCATGATCGGGACCGCGAGGTCGTCGTCGGCGGCCAGGGCACGTACCGCGTCGTAGCCGTGCAGGCCGGGCAGCACCATGAACCCGCTGGCGCCGACGTCCAAGGCGAACCGCGCAGCGGTCGCGAGTTGATCGGCGGGGACGTTGAGCGAGGGGAGGTAGCGGGCACGCGTGCCGTGACGTTGGTTGGCCTCCGCGACGGCGGTCGCGCAGGTCTCGACACGCTCCTGGAAGCGGGCGAAGGGTTGGGAGGCGAAGCCATGGTCGTCCTTGATCAGGTCCATGCCGTTGGCGGCGAAGTCGGCGGCCATCGTTGCAAGCACGGGGATCGGCAGCCCCATGGGCTTGAGCGCTGTCGCCAGCAGGGCGCGGTCCTGCGCCCCCGTCAGCTCCCGCACCCCCTGGGCACCGAACCGCGGCCCCGGGAAGGCGTCCAGGATCGCGCTCGGGAGGTCCACGTCGAGCAGTTGGATGCCGGGCAGCAGGCTGATGTTGCCGAAGAGCAGGTTGAGCAGCTGGGGGAGCTCGAACCCCGACACCTCGACCGCGAAGCTGACGTCGGCCTCGCAGGTGTGCGGGGAGATCGACCGCAGTTGCTCGACACGCCCCACGAGGTGGCCCTTGATGTCGTCGTCGGCCACCAGGTCTGCAGGGAACTCGATCGTCTGCTCCACGCACAGGTGGGCGAGGACCTCGCGCGCGCGGGCTTCGTTGTCGGCGACGCGGTAGGTGGCGGTCAGCCGGTGACCGGACAGGTCGAGCGTGACCGGCGCGAGGGTCACAGCGCCTCCACCTTGGCGGCGGAGTGTGTCGGGGTGAGGGTGACGGCATCGAGGTCGTCCTCGGCGATGCCGAGGTCGCGGTCGATCAGCCGTTCGACGGCGTCGACCAGCGCCGGAGCGTCCAAGCCGTACTCGCGCATGAGGTAGGGGCGGCTGGCGCCGTGGGCGTAGGTGTCGTCGAGCCCGAGCTTGACCAGCCGCTGCCCCTGTCCGGACGCGGCGATGAGCTCCGCGACGGCCGTGCCCAACCCGCCGGTGGTCGTGTGGTTCTCGAGCGTGATGACCCCCCTCCGGGCACCGAGCACCGCGTCGCGCAGCATCGCGTCGCCGAACGGTTTGTGGGTGGAGACGTGCACGTGGGTCAGCTCGACGCCGCGCTCCCCGAGCACCCGGGTCGCACGAAGGGCTTCCTCGGTCGTGATGCCCGCGGTGACCACCGTCAGCTCCCCGCCGTCGGAGAGCAGCCGGGTCGTCCCGAGCTGCATGGGCTCGTCGGTGGGGAAGAGGCGCGGCACCTCACCTCGCAGCATGCGCACGTAGACGGGGCCATCGACCGCGTCGGCAACGTCGAGCACCGACTCGACCTCGGTGGCGTCGCCGGTCTCGAGGATCGTGAGGTTGGGGACGCTGCGCAGGACCGCGATGTCCTCGATCGCCTGGTGGGTCACCCCGCCGGGTGTCGTGATGCCGGGTAGGAAGCCGATCAGGCGGACCGGCAGGTTCGGGTAGGCGATCGACATCGCGAGCTGGTCGAACGGACGCCGGTAGAGGAACACCGCGAAGGTGTGCACGAAGGGGCGGTAGCCCTCGCGGGCGAGGCCGGCGGCGAACCCGAGCAGGTTCTGCTCGGCCATCCCCATCGAGAAGAAACGGTCGGGGTAGGTGTCGCGCCACTGGCCGACCTCGCACGAGTTGGTGAGGTCGGCGGAGAGCACGACCACCTCTGGCTTGTCGGCGGCCCAGCGGATGAAGTTGCCGACGTGCGGTCGCGCGACGGTCTCGATGCTCATGGCTCGTCCTCCGAGGCCGCCTCCGGCCCCTGCGACCCAACGACGGGGCCTCCGGCGCCGCTCACGGCGACCACTCCTCGAGTGTCGTGGCGTACCGCGCCTTCTCCTCGGCCGAGGAGAACCGCACGTAGTGCAGCAGCGGCGCACGCTCCTGCAAGAGGTCGATGCCGCGGCACGGATCGGTCCGGCCGAGGACGAAGGTGGGGCTCCCCGGCCGTCGTTGGTCGTCGGCCGCGGCGACGATCGCGTCCGGGTCGTGTCCGTCGACGTCGTGGGCGACGCCGCCGAAGGCCTCGATGCGGCGGGCGAGCGGCTCGATCGCCATGACCCCGTCCATCGGCCCGTCGCACTGCTGACCGTTGACGTCGACGAGCGCCGTGAGGTTGTCGATGCCGTGGTGGGACAGGGCGGCGATCGTCTCCCAGGTCTGCCCCTCCTGGAACTCGCCGTCCGAGAGGAAGACCCACACGTGCCCGGTCTCGTCCTTGAGCTTGCGGGCCAGCGCGACCCCGCCCGCGTAGCTCAGTGCCTGTGCCAGCGACCCGGTGGTGGTCTCGAAGCCGGGGGAGTGCTCCGCGCCGATCATCTCGACGGTGCTGCCGTCGGCGTTGAAGCGCTCCAGCGCCTCCGGGGCGAGCCGACCGACCTCGATCAGCGTCGCGTAGAGCACCAGCGCGTAGTGCGCAGGCGAGAACACGAACCGGTCGAGCTGCGGGTCTCGCGGACCGTTGTAGGCGCCCCCCGACTGGTGTCGACGCCCCGGACCGGGCGTGCCGGCGAAGGGCTCGGGGACCATCGGCGCCTCGGGTGGCCCCAACCGCATCAGCCCCCCGTAGAGGGTGCCGAGCATCTCCGCCGCCGAGCAGGCCTGCGAGAGGTACCCACCGTCGTTGTCGACGACGTGCTCGAGCACACGGCGGCGGACACCGTCGGCGATGCGCGCCACCTCGGCGGGCTCGGGTGGGGCGGTGGTCGGCATCCGACGTCCCTCGAGGTCGCGGGTCAGGTGGGCCGCCGCGGATCGGAGCGCAGCCAGAACTTGTCAGACAACTCTGACCCTGACAGTCTGGTGCCGACGGAACACCGAGTCAAGTGTCACCGTGGCCTACCCGCGGGAGGGTCACCGGGGACGAGGATCGGGGTGCGGGTGGAGCAGGGACGGGCCAGGTGGCGTCAGACCGCATCGCGCCCCGATTCCGGGCGAGCGTGGTGGGCCCTGATCGTGGTCACGCTCGTTGCCGGCTTGAGCGCGCCGGGGCAGACCATCGGTGTCTCGGTCTTCATCGACCCGATGCTGGGCTCGTTGCCGGTGACGCGGTCCCAGCTGTCCGGCGCCTACCTCGTCGGCACCTTGACCGGCGCGATGGCCCTGCCCCTGGTCGGGACCTGGGCGGACCGTGTCGGTGTGCGCCGCGCCCTGATCGTCATCACCTTCGGGTTCGCGGGGGCGTTGGCGGCCATGTCGTCGGTCGCCGGACCGATCACCCTGGCGCTCGGCTTCACCGTGCTCCGCCTCTGTGGTCAGGGGGCCAACGGTGTCGTGACCGGTGCGTCGGTGGCGGTGTGGTTCGAGCGGCGGCGTGGGCTCGCCGTCGGCCTGCTCACCACAGGCGGTGGCCTCCTGCTCGCCTCGATCCCCATGCTGCTCGAACGCAGCATCGCCGCGGTCGGGTGGCGGACCACGTGGTTGCTGGCGGCTGTAGGGATCGCCGTCGTGCTGCTCCCGCTGCTGGTGTGGACCCTGGCCAACCAACCGCCACCGCGCCCCCCGGACAGCGCCGAGCCGGTCACAGGCATGCCACGGGAAGCGGCCACCCCGCCTGCCTCGTCCCACGACGCGGCTGCCCCGACCGACGGCACGGCAGCCGCACCCGGCCCGGCCCCGACCTCCGCCGGGCGAGACGCGAAGGTCCGGTCGGATCCGCGGCGCTGGTCGCTCGATCGTCGGCAGGCGATGCGAACGGTGCCCTTCTGGGGCCTCGCTGCGGTGAGCGCTGCGGTGAGCCTGCTCGGGACGGGGGTCACCTTCCACCACATCGCGATCATGGCCGAGCGCGGTCTGACGGGTATCGAGGCGAC
>SKJO01000504.1 GCA_007121975.1 Nitriliruptoraceae bacterium
ACCGTGACCGTGGTCGCGCTGTACTTCTCCGATGCCCGGCTGGGCTGGGTGGCGGCCACCACCGGCGCGATCGCCTTCGCGCTGACGCTGCCCGCCACCCGTTGGCGCCAGGTCCAGTCGTGGCTGATCGCCGCGATCCCGGCGGCGACGGTCCCCGCCGGGCTCGGCGTGGTGTGGGTGGGCTTCCGCATCCTCGAGGACCGCACCTCACTCGCCCGGGAGGGCTACTGGTCCGCGGCCTTCCCGATGTGGGCCGACAACGCGCTGGTCGGCGTGGGCGTGGGCCGTTTCCAGGCCTTCCACCGCTTCTACCGCCCCGAGTCCGCCGTCATCGAAGGGGGTCGGGACGCCACCGTCGACTCCTCCCATGCCTGGGTGATCGACCTGCTGGCCACCACCGGCACGCCCGGCGCGCTGCTGTGGATGGCGGTGCTGGTCGGCACGGGTCTGCTGCTGCGCTGCGCCTGGCTGACTGCCGCCGAGCAGGTTGACACCTCCGACGACGACGTCGAGGTGGCACGGGCCCGCAGTCAGCAGGTACGTATCGCGCTGGTGGTGGGCATGCTCGCCGCCCACGGCATGCAGTCGTCGATCTCGGTGCCGATCGCCCCGACGGTGTGGCTGGGTTGGCTGCTGGTCGCGCTGGCCCTGGGGGTGGCCCTGGCCACCCCGCCCGCTCCGGCCCGCCGAAGCAAGCCCCGGAAGCGTCGGACCGTGGCCCAGGACCTGCGTGCCCGGGCCGGGACTTCCGCCGGACCGGCGGGTGGGCGGGCCGAGACCATCGCGTCGGTCGTCGCGGTGGTGGCGGTGGTGGCCGTGGCCGTACCGGCCTGGTCGGTCTGGCTGAGTTCCTGGAGCCTGGGCGACTCGTCCAAGTACCGCGCGGCCGAAGACTACGACGAGGCGGCCCGGGTCACCGCCGAGGCCACCGCCCGGACCCCCTGGTGGCCGCGGACCTGGGACGAGGAGTCGGCGGTGGCGATGCTTCGCGGCTACCAGCAGCATGCGCTGGACACCTCGCTGGCGTCGCTCGAGGCCGATCCCCGCAACCGGCTCGCGCTGCGCCAACTGGTCCGTATCTCGGCCTGGATCGACGGCGACGACGCGTCCGCACCGTGGTACGACCAGCTCGCCGAACTCGACCCGCGCGGCTACGACCTGCACACCCAGATGGCCGAGTGGGCGATCGACACCGGCCGCTACGAGCTCGCCGAGGACGCCATCGAGGTGGCGGCCGCAGCCGTCGAACCGGGCATGCGCCAGCAGCGAACCATCGACGGGCTGCGGGAGGACCTGGCCGAGGCCCGTGCCGGCTGAGGTGCGTGTGGGCTGGGGTGCGTGCCGGCTGAGGTGCGTGCCGGCTGAGGTGCGTGTGGGCTGGGGTGCGTGCCCGGGTTGGGGGACCGGCCCGCCACGATCAGGGTCGGCGCAGCGGCAACCGGATCGTGACCCGCTCACCGGTGGCGGTGGACAGCTCGATGCGCACCTGCTCCTCGCCGACCTGCGCATGGCTCGGGTGCGCGTCGGCCCCTGCACCCGGGCGCAGCACCGTCACCAGCGGCCCGAGCTCTCCGACCCTGCCGGCGACCACCGCCAGGTTCGGGGCGGGTCGCAGGTCGCGGTAGCCGGGCGCGACCCAGCCGCGCAGCGGGTCCTCACCGCCGCTGACCACGTCCGCCGCACGCACCGGCGTGAGCTGCTCGATCAGCAGCTGCGCCCCGGACGGCCAGGTGGCCAGGGCCAGAGCCGGCGCGGGCACCGCCACCTCGGCGTCGAGTTCGAGCTGCCAGTGCTGCACCACCTCGGCGCCCGGTGGACCCGCCACCTCGTCGACCACGATGGTGTCGCCGGTGGCGCGCAGGAACGCGATCGTGCGCACCCAGCGGGTGCCGGGGCAGGTCAGCACCTCGACGGTGACGCGGTCGATGCGGGAGTTGGACGCCATCGACACCACCCGGGAGCCTTCACCGCGCCGGGTGCCGCAGTCGGGGCCGATCGTGACCACGTTGTGGGCTTGGCGGGAGAGCACGTGGTCACGTTCGGCGGAGTCCTCGTAGCCGTACTTACCGGGGTCGACGAGCAGCGGCTGCGCCTGCGCGTAGAGGGTGAGCGAGCCATGGTCGTCGTGACCGTGTAGCGCCATCGGCGGTCCGTGGCGCAGCGACAGGAAGGTCTCCTGTTCGAGCGCGCCGGGCTCGCCCCAGCCGCTGCGCGCGAAGGTGTAGCCCGCCTCGAAGCTCACGAAGGTCTCGTCGGGCGGTTGGCCCTGCAGGCCGTCGGTGATGAACCAGCGCACCGCCGGGTGCGACCAGCGGCGGGTCACCTCCCGGCGGTCGGTGTCGCCGAGCTGCGGGTAGGTGCCGTCGGGCTGGGTCATGTGGGCGAGCACGGTTGGCATGCGCTCGACGCGCTGCGCCCAGTCGGGCTGCTGGAGGCCGCAGGCCTCGATGGCCAGCAGCGCGTTGCGGTAGCGCTCGTAGTTGTAGGCCTGGTACTCGGGTGCCTGCTCGTTGTTGACCCCGTCGGCGTCGATGGAGTCGTGGGCCAGAACGGCGATGCGTTCGAGCGCGAGGTCGCGCAGGTCGTGCGCGTCGGTCAGGCAGGCCAGGGTCAGCAGCCCGACGTCCTGGTTGAGGGCGTGGTTGCCGATCCCGACGTAGAAGTAGTCCTCGGCGAGCCGGTCGCGGTGCTCGCGCATCGTGGCGGTGAGCCAGCCGGGCGGCTGCAACCGGTGCAGCGCCAGGCAGGAGAACACCTTGGCGCGCCAGGCGGCGGTGTGGTCGTTCCACGAGAACTCGGGGTCGGCCGGGTCGTCGTAGGGGTTGGCCAGCACCCAGCCACGGGCGAGCTCGAGCGCCAGGTCGAGGTCGGCCTGCTCGCCGCCGGGGGCGGTGGCCGCGTTGACCAGGGAGAACAGCCAGCGCAGCGCGTGGTACTGGAAGCGCCAGTTGCGGTCGCCGAACGGATCCTCCGCCCAGGTCGGGGTGGCCGGCAGCGGGGCGGTCCGGTGGGGGGTCAGCAGCAGCTGTCCGTCGCGGATCAGTCCGGCCCGCTGCGCGTCGTAGGGGCGGGCGATGCAGGACAGCTCGCGCAGCGCGTCGCGGTCCACCGCCGCGCTGGCCGCCCGCACCGGGGTGCCGGCGGCGACCGCATCCTGCAGCGTGCGGGTGAGCACCGAGGCGGCCTGGCCGCGGGTGACCGACTCCCCGGGCCGGAAGGTGCCGTCCTCGAAGCCGGCGACCAGCCCGCGCGCGGCGACCTCGGCGATGGCGGTGGCGTGGGTGGTGCCGGCCACGTCGTCGAAGGTGGGGGCGGACGGCGACTCGCTGCGTGCCGAGGCGGTTGCTGCGGTCGAGGTGGCGGGGGTCTCGGACACTTCGAGGGCTTCGGGCGGCGTCGGTGCTCCGGGTGGCGGTGCGTCGGGTGGCGGTGCGTCGGGTGGCGGTGCGTCGGGTGGCGGTGCGTCGGGTAGCACCGCCGCCGGCCCGGGTTCGAGCGTCGCGAGCAGGCCGACGAGCACCGTGGCGAGCTGACCTCGGGTGACCGGCTCGCCGGGTCGGAAGGTGCCGTCGGAGAAGCCGCTGACCAGCCCGGCGGCCAGGAGTCGTGCGATCGGCCGGGCGTGGGGACCCCCGGTCGCGTCGGGGGGTGGCGGGGTGGCCGGCGGCGGGAGGGTGGCGCCGGCGGCCAGCGCCGTGCCGGTCACCAGGCTGGCCAACTGTCCGCGGGTGACCGCATCGCTCGGTCCGAAGCGTCCGTCGTCGTAGCCGCGCATCACCCCCCACCAGGTGGCGCAGTCGATCGCGGTGGCATGCACGTCGGTCACGGGGACGTCGAGGTAGTCCGCGGCGGGCGCGTCCCCGCAGGCCGTCGGCGTGTCGGGGGTGCTGCGGTGGTCCAGGTCGGGCGCAGACACCAGCGTCGTCCGGGCCCCGAAGTCCCCGCTCGCGTGCGCACGGTCGGCGGGCGGCGTGGTCGCTGAGTTCGGGGCTGCTGCCGCGGCCGCCGACGAGGTCCGGGTCGTCGTGCCGGTCGGAGTCGACGGGTCGGTCCGGTCCGTCTGGCCGGTCGGGTCGGTCTGGCCGGTCGGGGCCGACATCGTTGGCAGGAGCCCCACCAGCAGGCCGGTGATGAGCACCAGCAGCACCCAGCGCCGCACCTGACCGCCCTTCCGACGGGCGCCGGCGGATCCCCGCCGGCGAGGCACGATCCTACTG
>SKJO01000263.1 GCA_007121975.1 Nitriliruptoraceae bacterium
CAACTTCCAGCTCGTGGCCGTGTTCAGCCGGATCGGCTACAAGCGCACCGAGACGCTCGAGGAGATCAACTGATGGCTGCCGTTCCCACCACCGGGACCTCGGGCGCTGCTCGCGCCACCGACCTCGCCGCCGCCGGGCCGACCGGGCCCCGCGGCCGGCGCTGGGTGCGCGAGCTCGGCTGGCGCTACCTCGTCGCCGTGCTCGGCGTGCTGTTCGCGCTGCTGCCCGCCTACTTCGTGCTGGTCGCGTCGTTCTCTCCGACCGCGACGTTGCAGGGATCACAGCTGGTCCCCCGCGAGGTGACCACCGCCAACTACACCACGCTGTTCGAGGCCACGCCGTACTGGACCTGGTTGGGCAACTCACTGAAGATCGCCGGCGGCGCGGCGTTCGCCAACATGATCCTGTCGGCGATGGCCGCCTACGCCTTCTCGCGGCTGCGCTTCGCGGGCCGTCGTCCGGGCCTACTCACGATCCTGCTGGTCCAGATGTTCCCGCAGTTGCTGGCCAACGTCGCGATCTTCCTGTTCATGGTCAACGTGGCCAACTACTTCCCGCAGCTGGGGTTCGGCACCCAGCTCGGACTCTTCCTCGTCTACCTCGGCGGGGCGCTGGGCACCAACACGTGGCTGATGAAGGGCTTCTTCGACACCGTGCCCAAGGACCTCGACGAGTCCGCCCTGGTCGACGGCGCGACCCACGGGCAGATCTTCGTGCGCATCATCCTGCCGCTGTCCGCCCCGATCCTGGTGGTGGCCGGACTGCTGTCGTTCATCTTCCTGTTCAACGAGTTCATCCTCGCCAGCATCCTGCTGGGGCAGGCCGACGCCAACCAGACCCTCGCCACCGGGTTGTTCCGCTTCATCGACCAGAACTACGGTCAGCAGTGGGGCCCGTTCGCCGCCGGGGCCCTGATCGGCTCGCTGCCCACGCTGGTGCTGTTCCTGTTCCTGCAGCGCTGGGTGGTCTCGGGCCTGACCGCCGGCGGGGTGAAGGGCTGACGTGCACGACCGCCTCGACGCACCGCATGCTCCTCACCACGACGGCTCGCCGGCCTCGGTTCGCACCCCCGCCGGCGCGGTCGTGGCCACCCCGGCGCTCGGCCAGCACACCGCGGTGCGGGTCGAGGTTCCGCACAGTGCCGGCATCGAGACCGTCACGCTGCGAACGGTGGAGGACGGCGAGCCGGTCTACGCGCCCGCGACCCGGGTTGTTCGTGGGCCGGCGGTTGACGTGTACGAAGCGCACGTGCGCCAGGTCAACCCCGTCCAGCGCTACCGCTTCGAGCTGCACGGCCCGGCACGCTCGGGCTGGCTGACCCAGCTGGGCATGGTCGAGCACGACGTGCCCGACACCTGGGACTTCGCGCTGGTGTCCCACCCCCCGCCGCCGGCCTGGGCCGCGGATGCCGTGCTCTACCAGATCTTCCCGGACCGCTTCGCCCGGGCCGGGGCGAGCCAGCGGTGGCCGGACTGGGCCGAGCCCGCCGCGTGGGACGATCCGGTGGCGACCCGGGCGCCGTCCTCGATGCGTCAGGTGTACGGCGGGGACCTGCCCGGTATCGCCGCGCACCTCGACCATCTGCTCGAGCTCGGGGTCAGCGGCGTGTACCTCACGCCGTTCTTCCCCTCGGTGCACAACCACCGCTACAACGCCGCCAGCTTCGACGCGGTGGACGAGCTGCTCGGTGGCGATGCGGCGCTGGCCGAGCTCGCGCGGGTCCTGCACGACCGGGGGCTGCGTCTGATCGGTGACCTCACCCTCAACCACTCGGGCTCCACCCACCCGTGGTTCCTGGCGGCCCAGGCCGATCCCGGCGCCGACGAGGCCGGCTTCTACCACTTCATCGAGCGGCCCGACCGCTACCACGCCTGGCGCGACGCGCCGAGCCTGCCCAAGTTCGACCACCGGGATCCGGAGCTTCGCCGTCGGCTCTACGAGGGTCCGGACTCGGTGGCGGCGCGCTACCTCGATGCGCCCTTCCACCTCGACGGCTGGCGCATCGATGCGGCCAACATGGCCGCCCGCCTCGGCGAGGTCGACCGCTCGTCGGCGATGCAGCAGGCGCTGCTGGCCACGATGCGCTCCTTCGGCGACGACCGCTATCTGCTCGCCGAGCACTGCCACGACGCCACCGCGGATCTGCAGGGGGACGGCTGGCACGGCACGATGGACTACACCGGGTTCACCCGGCCGGTGTGGACCTGGCTCAAGGACCCGCAGCGTGAGGCCCGGCTGCTCGGCCCGCCCGCCCCGATCGTGCGCCGCGACGGTGCCACCACGGCCTGGACCATGGACCTGGTGCGCGGGCAGCTGCCCTGGCGCAGCGTGGTCCACGGGATGAACCTGCTCGGCTCCCACGACACGCTGCGCTGGGCCTGGGTCGCCGGCGACCGCGCGCGGCGCCATGTCGGCCTGGTGTGGCTGCTCACCTTCCCCGGGGTGCCCTCGCTGTTCTACGGCGACGAGCTGGGTCTGGGCGCCGACCTCGATCCGGGGGCCGCCGCCGACACCGGCACCCGCCAGCCGATGCCCTGGGACCGGACCGAGTCCTGGGACCGGGCCACGCTGGCGCTGGTGCGCCGCCTGATCGCCCTGCGTCGACGTTGCCCGGCACTGCGCCGCGGAGGGCTGCGCTGGATCCACCTCGGCGCCGATCAGTTGGTCTACCTGCGCCGCCACCCCGAGGGCCGCGTGCTGGTGCAGCTGACCCGTGCCGCGGTCGGACGGGTCACGCTGGACGCCGGGTTGCTGGACCTGCCCGCAGGACGGGCCGCGCTCGACCATGACGACCTCGAGGTGACCGCGGGCCGGGCCGTGCTCCCGGCGGCCGAAGGCCCCGTCGCCCGGGTGTGGGAGCTGGCTCCCGGTGAGCTGGCGGGGATCACGGCATGAGCGACGTGCGCACCGAGCTGCTCGGGCAGTTCACCGACGAGCACGCCGAGGTGCTGCTCGACCGGCTCGAAGCAGCCGGGATCGAGCACTGGGTCAAGCGCACCGGCGCGTTCACCCGGGTGCTGTTCGCGGGGGACTGGGGCACGCGCGTCTTCGTCGACACCGAGCGCCTCGACGAGGCCCGGCAGCTGGCCGACGAGGTGCTCGGCACCTGAGGCCCGTGCTCAGCCCGCCGGCGTCGCCGTGACGGGCTCGGAGTCCTCGGCGGGCGGTGGACCGGCGTCGCCGGATCGGCCGGCGGCCAGCCGTCGCTGCAGCCAGCGGCCCATCGCTGCGACCGCGCCCAGCAGGGCCAGGCACAGCCCGGCCGCGATCCCCAGCAGCCAGCCGACCTCGGCGAGCCCCGCACCCTCGACGCTGGCCTGGTAGGCGGGGCGCAGGAAGTAGTACGTCGGCAGGAGGTGGGCGGGCCAACTCGGCAGCCCGGGCCAGATGAAGAAGATCGCCGGCAGGAACAGCACGATCCCGCCGGCCTTCCAGGCGGCGAACAGCGTGGTCGTGTCGGCCGCCCACGCGCCGAACACCAGCCCGATCAGCGCCATCATCACCGCACCGAGCAGCAGGCTGAGCAGCAGGGTCGCAGCCGAGCTGCCCAGTGCCCCGTTGATCCACATGGTCACGACCCCGGCCAGCGTTCCGAGCAGCACCCCGAGCAGCCCCTTGGCTGCCAGCACCTCGGCGACCGAGGTCGGGGTCACCAGCACCGCCTGCAGCGTGCCCTGCTCCTTCTCCTCGACCAGGCTCGCTGCCGGCACCATCCCCCCGGGGATCGCCACGGCGTACAGCACGATCAGCGGCAGCAGGCGCAGGTCCAGTGGCAGCGCATCCTCGCCGAGTGCCACCACCTCGAGGTCGACCGGGGCATCGACCCCGCTCATCGCCCGGGTGAGGTCGAGCACGGTGGCGAGCAGCACGGCGCGGGTGCTCGGCAGGCTCTCACCGCTCAGCCAGGCCGGCAGCACCGGCTGCTCGTGGTCCCGTACGGCCGCATCGAACCCGACCGGCAGCTCCAGCCCGGCCTCCAGCGTGCCGTCGGTCACCTGCGCGCGCAGCAGTTCGGCATCCTCGAGGACACGCACGTCGAGGCCGTCGCGCTCCTGCAGAGCAACCGTCAGCGCGGAGCCGCCCTCGTCCACGACGCCGATCACCCACGCCAGCGCCCCCCACCCGGCCAGCTGCGCCAGCTGCGGCCACAGCTCACCCCAGCCGGCATCGTCGGCCGTCACCCGGACCAGGATCTCGGCGAGCCCGGCGGTCGG
>SKJO01000016.1 GCA_007121975.1 Nitriliruptoraceae bacterium
AGACGCTGACGCCGACGCGCCGGGTGACGGTGAGGGCGACGGCGAGGAGGAACCGGCCGGTCGCCCCTACATGATCCAGGGGACCATCGACGGACCGCGCGAGCCCATCGGCACCACGGTGGTCGTCGAGCGTCTGGCGTTCGGCGATGCGGGAACCACCGACGGCGATGGCGACAGCAAGATCGCGCCGCTGACCCCGATCGCCCTGCCGACCGTGTCGGTCCTCGACAAGATCGAGACCACCACGGTGGACGGTGGTCGCTTCCGGTTCCGATCCGGACTGCAGCCCGAGGCCTTCTACCGCGTGACCGCGAGCCGGGTCGGCTTCGACACCCAGTCGCAGGTGGTCAACCTCACCGTGGACGAGCCCGAGGTCGACATCGACCTGCAGCTCGAGCCCTCGTCGGGCGCGATGTCGGGCCGCGTGGTCGACCAGTCGGGCGCGGGCCTGGGAGAGGTCGAGGTCATCGTCACCGACGGCGACCTCGTCTACCACACCCTGACCGACACCGCCGGAAACGTCGGCGCGTGGACCCTGAGCGGGCTGAACACCCCGGCGACCTACCAGATCATCACCACCCTCGAGGGCTACTCCACCGCCACCACCATCGTCGAACTCGACGCGGGCGGCTCGCTCAGCGGGGTCACCAGCCGCATGTCGCTGGGACTGGGCACCATCCGCGGCGAGATCACCGACGACACCGACGCCGGGATCGGCGGTATCGAGGTCACCGCCGTCGGCGACGAGGCCGAGCGCATGACCTCGACGCTGACCGACCCGGGGCTCGCGGGCCGCTTCACGCTGCCGGGCCTTCCGCTGGGAACCTACGAGCTGACTTTCCGCGGCGAGGGCTTCCAGACCCAGAGCGCGGTCGTCGAGCTGACCTCGGGCGACGTGGTCGTCCCGCGGCGGCGGATGAGCGTGTCCACCGCCGAGCTGTTCGGGGTCGTCGCGCTGCAGGTCGCCCCCGGGGGCGGCTGCGCCTATCCGGACCCCGACATCCCTGAGCAGCGCGAGAACGCGGTGCTCCAGGTCTGTGGCGGGGTGGGGGTCACCCTCGACGGCGAGCAGGGGGTGTTCAGCACGACCACCGACCTCGTCGGCGGCTTTCGGACCACCGGCGTGCCCCCCGGGGACTACACGCTGTCCTTCGAACGCTACGGCTACTACCCGGAGCACTTCGCGGTCACGCTCGGCGCCAACGACCGGATCCACGTCCCCGCTTCGATGCTCGGCGGCGTCGAACTCGAGGACCTGCCCGACGAACTGCTGCACCCGGTGCTGCGGCGTACCAGCGCGCGCGGCGCGGACGACCCCTTCGCCAACGGGAGCTTCGAGGAGACCTTCCAGCTCCGCGACGGCGACTTCATCGCCCTCGAGCTGCTGCCGGCACCCACCGACGAGGTCGGCGAGATCCAGGGCGTGCTGCGCGACAGCCGCGACCCGGGCGAGATCCTCGACCACTTCGACACCCGGGTGTTCCCCACGCCGCCGGTGATCGTCGTCGACGAGCAGCCCAACGCCGAGGTGGAACTGCTCGCCGACGGTGGGTTCAAGATCAGCCGTTTGCTGCCCGGCGCGCACACCGTTCGCATCATCGCCCCCGGCTTCGACGTCGACACCTTCGTGGCCCGGGTCGGGCGCGACCAGGCCGCGGACGCCGGCAGCCGGCTGCTGATCCCGTTCGGCTCGCTCAACCTGCGCGTCACCGACGGGCTCGACTTCGCGATCCCCAACGCCGACGTGTTCCTGACCACCCCGGACCCCGCACTGGTCGGACGGCTCAACCCCGACAATGCCGACCCGGTCTACGACGTGCGGTCCTGCACCGTCAGCCGGGATGCTGCGGGCCGTTGGCGCGAGGGCGAGGCCGGGCTCGGTGAGGACGTCAAGCAGGGGCTGTGTGCCACGGTCACCGAGGAGGGCGACGCCCAGTTCAACCAGGCGCTGCCCACCGGCCGCTACGAGCTCATCGTGCCGGTCAACGAGGTCGACACGGCCGACAGCGACGACCCCGCGGTGCGCGCCACCACCGGCCCGCTCGACCACGAGCAGGTCAGCCGCGAGATCGACATGCGCTCGGGCGAGACCGCCCGACCCGACCTGCGCCTGCGCCGCTACGCGATCGTCGAGGGTCGGCTGCTCGAGCCCACCGAGGAGGCCTACCGCGGCGTGACCGACGACGTCTTCGGCGCCGGCCGCCTCGACGACGTCATCGCCGCCTTCCCGCAGCGGCTGCCCAGCGAGGTCGGCGTCGAGCTGCGCAGCTTCGCCAACGGCCAGCCCTACGAGACGCCCGAGGGACTCGGCCCGCGGCTGTCCTTCGGCGAGCAGGCCGGCCTGCTCGAGGGCAACTACCGCATCGACCGCATCCTGCCCGACGAGGCCGGCATCACCCGCCAGTACGAGCTGGTCTTCCGCGCCGCCGACGAGAGCCAGGCCCGGTTCCTGCTGTCCAATGACACCGCCATCGAGGGCCTGTCGCACGGCAGCCGCCGGGTGCTCAACGCGGTGCTGTCCCCACGGGCGCTCAACGTCGATCTCGGCGCGCGCTGGATCCGCCTCGACGGCTCCGAGCTGCCCGTCACCCAGTTCTCCGCCGAGCTCAGCGGCCTGACCGAGCTGCGCCTCGACGCCGGCGACGGGGGCGACTCCCGCGAGACCATCCGCATCCCCGCCGACTCGTTCACCGGGCGTGCCACCACGGTTGGACGGTTCTTCGGTGGCGACCCGGACCGCCCCGCCGAGTTCCTCGAGGGCGAGCCGCTGAGCATCAGCCTGGTCTACAACGACGACATCGCCACCCACTTCGTGGACTTCGGCACCCGCACCTTCCGCCCCCGGGTCTCCGAGGACGCCTCACTGTGGGTGCGCGACTTCGAGCTCGAACCCAGCCTGCGTACCGTCCTCGGGCTGATCTCGGTACCCGTCGGCGGACCCGACACCGACCGGGCCTTCCTCGAGGGCCTCGACATCCGCCTGCAGCCGATCACCGGCCCGCTCGAGCCCAACAACACCGATCCGGGCCAGCCGATGGCCACCGGCCTGATCCGTCTGGTCCCCGAGCAGCTCACCGGCAACGCCGCAACCGGTCGCCTGCAGCTCGACCTGCCTGGCGTGCGTCCCGAGCGCTACCGGATGGAGGTGCGCGGTGAGGGCATCTTCGAGCACACCACGCCGCCGTTCGCGGTCATGCCCGGCGACCCCAACCAGCCGGTGCGTCTCGGCCGTGACGGCGTCGGCAGCGAGACCCCGATCGTCATCGACCGCCAGATCGACCTCACCGTCGGCGTGTTCGAGCGCTTCGACGAGGCCTGGGACGGTAACCCGGCCGTAGAGCCCGCGTTCACCACCACGCCGCCGCAGCCGGTCTCCGACGCGCTGGTGACCCTGCTGCTCAACGGCGAGATCCCAGCCGATATCGTCGACAACGACCTGTTCACCGGCCCCGAGGGTCTGGTCACCTTCGAAACCCTCCGTGGCGGCGATGCGCGGGCCTACACCGCCGAGCTCAGCGTCGCGGGCTACCTCGACGGCGCCTTCGAGCTGACCAACGTGCGGGACTTCGGCAGCCAGCTGCTCGCCGACCTCAACGCGGACGTCGACGCCCCCGCGCTCACGCTGGTCGACAACCGGCGGGCGGTCGAGGTGCAGCGCCACGGCGAGCTCGCCGGAACCGTCACCTCCCTGGTGGACGTCGCCCGCGGGTCGTCGTACCCGTCGTTCAACGCGCTCGTCGCGGCCCTCGGCGACGCCACCGACCGCTTCGAGGTCGACGACGACGATCTGATCCTCGCCGGCCCGACCGGCGGCGCCCGCATCGACCTGCTCCCCGCCGACAGCGACACGCCGCTGGCCAGTGCCGAGCTCGAGGTCGTCGGTGGCGAAGCGCGCTATGCCTTCGACAACACCCTCGGGCTTGCCGCCGGGACCTACCGCCTGCGCATCACCGCCGCCGACCACGAGGACCTGATCATCGACGGGGTACAGGTCCGCGATGGACGCCGCACCATCACCCCGGTGTACCTGCCGCTCGAGCGCTCGACGATCACCGGCACCGTCACCGAGTCGTCTGACGGTTCGACGCTGCCGCGCGTGCGCATTCGGGTGGTCGACCCGCTCGCTGCCTTCGACGCCAACGACCCGGTACTGATGCGTGCCGCCGACGGCTCGGCGGCAGTGGCGGTCACCGACGATGCGGGGCG
>SKJO01000396.1 GCA_007121975.1 Nitriliruptoraceae bacterium
CGATGAGCGATGCAGACCCTGCTGCGCGGCCGTCACCTGATCACCACCCAGGAGTGGACCCGCGACGAGCTCGACACCGTGCTCGAGGTCGCCCGGGACCTCAAGCGCCGCCGGGCGCTCGGCGAGCCCCATGCGCTGCTGCGCGACAAGGTGCTCGCGATGCTGTTCTTCTTCTCCTCGACCCGGACCCGGGCCAGCTTCGAGGCGGGCATGGCCCAGCTCGGCGGCCACGCCCAGTTCATCGAGTCGGCCAGCACCCAGATCGCCCACGGCGACACCGCCACCGAGATCGGCGAGATCCTCGGCCGCTACAACGACGGCCTGGCCATCCGCCAGGTCGACTGGGGGGTGGGCAACGCCTACCAGCGCGCGGTGGCCGCCGCCAGCCGGGTGCCCGTGCTCAACATGCAGTGCGACCGCTTCCATCCCTTCCAGGCGCTGGCCGACCTGCTGACCATCGTCGAGCGCCACCCCGACCCGCGCGGGGCGACCATCAACGTCAGCTGGGCCTACGCCTCCAGCTACCAGAAGCCGCTGTCGGTCCCCCAGAGCCTGATCCTGCTGATGACCCGCTACGGGCTCAACGTGCGCCTGACCCACCCGCCGGAGTTCCGGTTGCAGCCCGACCTCATGCAGCAGGCCCGGGACAACGCCGCGGTGGCCGGCGGCAGCTTCGAGGTGCTCGACGACTTCGACGCCGGCTTCGTGGATGCCGACATCGTCTACCCCAAGTCCTGGGGCTGCATGCTGAGCACCCCGGACCTCGAGGAGTCGGCCGCGATCGGGGCGCGCTACCGCGACTGGATCGCCGACGAGCGTCGGCTGGCCCTGGCCCGGCGCGACGCCATGTACCTGCACTGCCTGCCCGCCGATCGCGGCGTCGAGGTCACCGACGCGGTGATCGACGGACCCAACAGCGCGGTGTTCGACGAGGCCGAGAACCGGCTGCACGTGCAGAAGGCCGTCATGGCCCTGACGATGTAGGAGGCGCCACGTGCGCAACGAGGACCGGGTCGTGGTGGCGATCGGGGGCAACAGCCTGATCCCCGACGCCGAGCACCAGAGCGTGCAGGACCAGTTCCGCGCCGCCCGCGAGACCGACCACTCGCTGGGCGAGCTGGTCGCGCGCGGGCTCGAGGTCGCGGTCGTGCACGGCAACGGGCCCCAGGTCGGCTTCATCCTGCTGCGCTCCGAGCTCGCCCGCCACCAGCTGCACGAGGTCCCGCTCGACGTGTGCGTGGCCGACACCCAGGGGGCGATCGGCTACGTGCTGCAGCAGAAGCTGGTCGAGGACCTGCGCGTGCGCGGCATCGACCGGGGCGTGGTGTCGCTGGTCACCCAGGTCGAGGTCGACCCCGATGATCCCGCGTTCGCCGCCCCGACCAAGCCGATCGGCTCGTTCATGGACGCCGAGGAGGCGGCGCAGCGCCGCCGCGACGAGGGCTGGGACGTCGCCGAGGACGCCGACCGCGGCTGGCGGCGGGTGGTGGCCTCCCCCCGGCCCCGCCGGATCCTGGAGCTCGACGCGATCCGCCGGCTGCTCGACGACGGGTTCGTGGTGATCGCGGTCGGCGGTGGCGGCATCCCGGTGGTGCTGGACCCCGACGGCACCCTGCGCGGGGTGGCCGCGGTGATCGACAAGGACCACGCGGCCGCGCTGCTGGCCGCCGAGCTCGGCGCCTCACGGCTGCTGATCAGCACCGCGGTCGAGCAGGTGAGCCTGCACTTCGGCACGCCCCGCCAGCGTGCCGTGGACCACCTCACGCTGGCCGAGGCCCGCGCCTACCTCACCGACGGTCACCACTTCGCGCCCGGCAGCATGGCCCCCAAGATCGAGGCGGTGACCACCTTCCTCGCCGCCGGAGGGCACGAAGCGGTGATCACCACCCCCGCCCTGCTGCCCGCCGCGCTCGACGGCCGGGCCGGCACCCGCATCACCCCCTGAGCCAGCTCCCCGACACGAGGCCGACGATGCCGACGATCGCCCACTACCACCGACCGCCGGACCTCGACACCGCCTGGCAGCTGCTGCGCGACGCCGGGGGCTCGGCGCGGCTGCTGGCGGGCGGCTCCGACCTGGTGCTTCGCTGCCCGCCCGAGGTCGACACGCTGATCGACCTGTCCGCGGCCGGGCTGGCCGGGGTGACGCGGCGCGCCGACGGCAGCCTGACCATCGGGGCGATGACCACGTTCAGCGACCTGCTCGCCGCCCCGGCGGCGACCGACCACCTCGGCGGCCTGCTGCACGACGTGCTCGCCGACTTCGGCTCGGTGCTGCACCGCAACCAGGCCACCGTGGGCGGGCACGTGGCCCGCGCGCGGATGTCGGACCTGATCCCGGGGCTGCTGGCCGCCGACGCCGAGGTGGTGGTGCGCACCGAGGACACCCGCACCCGGCCGCTGGCCGACCACCTCGCCGCCCCGCCCGGCGCCCACGTGCTCACCGAACTGCACCTGCCGGCCCCCCCGGGCCCGGCGGCCGGGGCCTTCACGCGCTTCTCGCGCTCGGCCTTCGACCATGCGCTGCTCAACGTGGCGGTCGTGGTCCACCTCGACGCCGGGGTGGTACACACCGCCCGGGTGGTCATCGGCGAGACCGGGGTGCTCGGGCGCCGGCTGCCCGACGCCGAGGCGGCGCTGACCGGCAAGCCGCCGACCCCCTCGGCGATCGACGCCGCCGCACGGGCGGTCGTCGCCGGTCTCGACCCGCGGCAGGACGCGCTGGCCTCCGCCGACTACCGTCGCCACCTGGCCGGGGTCGGCACCCGCCGCTGCCTGCAGCAGGTCGTCGCGCGGCTCGGGGAGGTGGCGTGATGCGCATCGAGTTCGAGCTCGACGCCCGGAGCATCGCGGTCGAGATCGACCCGGGCGAGTCCCTGATGACGCTGCTGCGCCGCATCGGCGCGGTGTCGGTCAAGGACGGCTGCGCCCGGGGCGACTGCGGATCGTGCGCGGTCCGGCTCGACGGGCGGGCGGTGACCTCCTGCCTGCTGTTCGCCGCCCAGGCCGACGGTCGGCGGGTGCAGACCGCCGCCGGGCTCGCGGATGCCACCGGCGGGCTGCACCCGCTGCAGCGGGCGCTGGTGGATGCCGGCGGCGTGCAGTGCGGCTACTGCACCCCCGGGGTGCTGATGGCCGCCATGGACCTGCTCGACCACGACCCGGACCCGGGCGAGCAGCAGGTGCGCACCGCGCTGGCCGGCAACCTGTGCCGCTGCACCGGGTACGTCAAGATCATCGAGGGCGTGCGCGAGGCCGCCGCGCTGCTGCGGGAGGCCGAGCATGGCTGACAAGCTGCAGGTCGTCGGGCACAACGAGCGCAAGGTCGACGGCCGCGCGCTGGTCACCGGCCAGCCGGTGTTCGTCGACGACGCCCCCCCACCGGCCGGGATGCTGCACCTCGCGCTGCTGACCAGCCCCCACCCCCACGCCCGCATCCGCGCCATCGACGTCTCCGCCGCCGAGGCGCTGCCGGGCGTGGCGCTGGTGCTCACCCACGCCAACACCCCCACCCGGCGCTACACCACCGCCGGCCAGGGCTACCCGGAGCCCTCCCCCTACGACGCGCGGATGTTCGACCCCAAGGTCCGCTTCGTCGGCGACCGGGTCGCGGCGGTCGCCGCCGAGGACCTCGCGACCGCCCGGCTGGCCGCCGAGCGGATCGTGGTCGACTACGAGGTGCTCGACCCGGTGCTGTCGATCGACGCGGCCCTGGCCCCCGGCGCCCCGGTGGTGCACGACGAGCCCGACTGCGACGCCTTCGACGCCGGCCGCAACCTGGCCGCGCACGCCACCGCCATCGTCGGCGACGTCGAGGTGGCGCTGGCCGCCGCGCACACCGTGGTCGACGTCACCGTCGAGACCCAGTACGCGCAGCACGCGCCGATCGAGCCGCACGCCGCCCGCGCCGCGCTCGACCCGGCGGGACGGCTCGTGCTCACCACCTCGACGCAGGTGCCGTTCCACGTGCGCAGGATCATCGCGCACCTGCTCGAGCTGCCGGTGCACCGCATCCGGGTGGTCAAGCCCCGCATCGGCGGCGGGTTCGGGGTCAAGCAGGAGGTGCTGATCGAGGACCTGGTCGCGCTGACCACGCTGCGCACCGGGCGGCCCTGCTCGCTGGTGATCACCCGCGCCGAGGAGTTCGTGTCCTCGCGCACCCGCCACCCGATGCGGGTGCGGGTGCGGCTC
>SKJO01000294.1 GCA_007121975.1 Nitriliruptoraceae bacterium
AGCTCGGCCAGGCCCCGGTACAGCGCGGCAGCGGCCAACTCGTCGGCCCAGAAACCGCGGTACTGCCCGACGTCGGGCGTCTCACCCGCACGGCGGCGGGTCGGCATCACGTCCTCCGGTCTGGTCGGCGGGATCGGTCCACCGTCGGTCCGAGCATCGCCCTCGCGCGCCCGCCACGACAGGGTCGATCTGCCCGGACCCCGGCAGGCACCGCGACAGCGGCCTGACACGGCGCGGCAACCGCATCTGTCTGCGGGAGCGGCAGGCCTGCGTCGGGATGGAGCGGTCGGTCGAACCAGCCCCGTTCGTGACCGGCTTGTCGACCGAGCGGCATCCGTTGACCGCCGGACCGGCGGGCGGTCAGGCCAGCACCGGCCGTAGCTGGGCGAGGGTCGGTGAACCCTGCGGGCCGTCCTTGGTCACGTACACGCGGCACGACAGGCCCACGGGCTCGTCACCGACCGCGAACGGGCCTACGCCGTCCACCAGGATGGTCGGTGAGCCGCGGACGCCCACCCGCTCGGCGTCCTCGGGCGTGTCGGTCTTCCGTTGTTCGACGGTGAACCCATGCTCGTCGACGAGGTGGCAGAGCCGCTCGTCCGCCACCGTCAAGTTTGGCCAGCCCTCGAAGCTCAGCAAGGTCACCCGGGGCGTGTGCAACTGGGCCACCCTGTGCTTGTTGGAGGCTTCCGACCTTGGTTTCCAGGGAAGAGTTATGTTCACGATCGGCGAGGAGACTTACCGCGCAACCGCCGCGCCGACCCCGCCGAAGGCGCCCCCCACCTCGGTCCTTGCGGCGTTCAGCCGTGATCACGCCGTCCACCACGGTCCTGCGGGCTGCGACCGCACTGCGCACGGCACCTGCCGCAGGTGGGGACGCGCCCAGTGATCCCCTGACGGTGAGTGCCCGGCAGCATGTCAACAAGCGCATGGTCCCACGGCACCCACCGGCCTTCAGCGGTGGGTGGTCGGCGAGGCTCATCCGGTCTCGTCGGTGGCCGTCTGTTGTTCCTCGGGGGTGAGTTGGCGCCAGATGCTGCTGTACACCACGCCGAGCACGGGCAGTAAGGCGATCGTGACCGCGTGCAACAGCCCCATGAGCAGCAGCATCCCACCGATGCGTCCGGCGAGCCACTGCAGGTGCACGGCGTTCCCGGAGGTTCCGAGCCACTCCTCTCTGGGTATGACCTGGGTCTCGATCAGCACGAAGGCGGTGAACACGAGGTAGTAGGCGACGTCGAGCACACGCAGGAAGTGCTGGGCGGTCGCCGGGTGGGCGGTGAACACGCTGCTGGCGAAGATGCGACCGAAGCGTCGGATCAGCGGCCCGAGCACCAGGATCAGCGTGATCAGGATCGCGGTGGTGAGTGCCTCGAGCGCCCACCAGGGCCAGGTCACGCGGCCGTCGATGACCTCGGCGAGGGCGACGAGGTAGGCGGTGACCGACAGCAGACCAGCCAGCGTCCAGGCAACCGTCGTGCGGACCCGCCGCCGGTGGGCGCGGTCCTCCTCGATCGAGCGTCGGACCCGCGCGAACAGGTCCGGGCTCACCTCGTAGCTGTCGGCGCGGTGCAGGGTCTCGTGTAGGAGCTGTTCGACGTTCATGTCCGTCCCTCGAGACGGACCTGCAGCCGATCGAGACCGCGACGACTGTGGGCCTTGACCGAGTTCGGTGAGATCCCCAACGTGTCGGCGGTCTCCTGCTCGGACAGTTCCAGGTAGAAGCGCAGCACCAGACAGTCGCGCTGCTGTGGCGAGAGCGCATGGAGCGCGTCGATGACCGCGGCCTGCTGCTCATCGAGCACGATGCGGTCATCGAGGGCGTCCGGGGAGGCCTCCGGGGTGAGTGCTTCGAAGTGGCGCAACGACATCAGCCCGCGACGGTTGTGGTCACGTGCGAGGTTGAGCACGATCGAGCGCAGGTAGGCGGCCGCCCGGGTCCGGTCCTCGATGCGGTGGGTGGCGTGGTGCAGCCGGATGAACGCCTCCTGCACCAGATCCTCGGCGGCGTTGCGGTCGTCGGTGAACAGCCGCGCGAGACGGACCAGCGCGGCCGACTCCTGCTCGAACAGCTCAGCGACCAGCGCATCGTCGTCCAGTTCGACCAGCCGAGCGGCGGCCTGCTCGGTAGCGTCGACCGGCGCGGACCCTGACCCTGACCGGGCCGGCTCGGCCATCGCCGCCAAGATCGCCTCGGCCACCTCGAACCAGACCAGCGCCGGCGCCGGGCGTGTCGCGGTCACGCTGGCGCCCTGAAGGGATGCGAGGCCAGCCGTCACGGCGCTCCCGTCGATGACGGGCCGGACGTGTCGTCTGGCGTGCCACCGTCGTCGCCGTTCCCGGGCGACGCGCGACTGAGCCCGTCCGGGCGGGCCGGCGAGTGTGGTGTGCCGATGGCCGCGAGGTCGCGTCCGAGGCCGAGCAGCCGTCCGATGATGGGCAGGCTGAGCACGTTGAGCCCGTGCAGGACCCCCATGATCAGCAGCATCCCTCCGAGCCGGATCAGCACCATCTCCATCTGGGCTGCGGTGACCGTCTCACCCCAGTCCTCGGGACGCTCGAAGGTGGTCGTGACCAGGATGTAGGCGGTGAAGATCAGGTAGTAGGCGATGTCCATCAGCACCATGTAGCTCTTGCCGGTGCGCGGGTTCGCCCGGAACACGTCCGCGGCGTAGCTACGCCCGAACCGCTTGATGAACGGCCCCAACACCAGGACGATCACGATCAGCGTCCCCGCGAGGATCAGCTCGGCCACCCACCAGGCCATCTGCCCACCTTCATCGTCTGTCCCGCGCGTCCCGCGCGGCATCCATCCTGACAGACGAACCGGTCACCCGCTCGGGTGACAGCGATCTGGCCGTGCCCCGGCACGGTCGGGCCCGAGGTCTCAAGAGACGACCTCCTCGATCAGCGCGGCGAATCGTGCCGGGTCCGGCCAGAAGCCCGTGACGGCGAACGTGACGGGCACGTAGAACGGCACCGCAGCGAGCATCAGGGCGATGCCGAACCCACCACGCCACGGGATCGCAGCCCGGCTCTCCAGGCTCCGACGCCGGTGAGCAGCACAGCCAGGAACAGCGCAAGTGCGAGCGTGATCGTCGTGCTGGCCGCCAGCATGTCGACCATCGCCGGCGCGTCGCCGGTCAGCCCGCCGGTGGCGATCCCGACAGGGACGCGAACGGCAGGAACCATGCAACCGGCCGTGACGATGCCGCAGAACACCATCGCCGCGCGGCCCCCGCGAAGCTGGTGGCGCCGGCGACGAGCGGTGAGGCCACCGAGACCGGCTGCGAGAGCCAGCACGCCCATCGCCAGTGCGGGATAGGCCGCGGGTTCCCGGTCGGCGATGGGGCCCGACGTCCGGCCGGACCCCATCACGGACCGTCGGTTACTCCGACTCGCAGGGGCCCCCATCGACCCAGACCGGGCTGTTGCCCTGGCCGAGGAAGTTGTCTTCGTCGACAGCGGCGCCGACGTGCGCAGCGCCGTGGAACTTCTTTCCGTTGCCGACGTGACCAGAGTCATCGTAGCCCTCGTGGTCCTGCCCCGGAACGTCCACGGGGATGTCCGCACAGCCGTTCGGGTAGTTGAGGTTGTGCGGGTGGTCGGCTGCCGCAGGCGTCGCCAGCATGCTCAACGCGAGGAGCAGGGCGGTGAACAGGATCGTGATGCGTCGCATCGTGGTTCTCCTTGGTCTCTCCCGGTTCCCGATCTGGTCCGGGTCTCTTCGGTCAACTGGTGGTGCGATCGTCAGGTCGTGGGTGCCGTTCACCTCCTGTCCGGTTCGTGTCGTCGTGAAGGTCCGGTCAAGGACGGTGCCAATCAGCGGCCCCGCGAGGGACCGCACGAGCACCCACCAGCTCATCCGCCCACCTTCTGCAGCCGCGCGGCGTCCCGTGCGCCGTCCCCGTACAGCAGTTGCGGTCTGCTCGGATGGCCCGGCCATCGACCGGCCGTCTTGGCCCAGGAGGGGTCATCGCCGGCGGAGCGCGATGCCGGCGCCGCCGAACAGCACCATCCAGGTGGCGAACAGCGCGACGATCACCCCCACAGGCGGCCGGCCCAGGTTGGCCACCTCGATACTGAACGGAACGAGGAACAGCAGCCCCGCACCCGTCAGCGTGACACCGGTCGCCCGGGAGGGCACCGCAGATCTCCACACGCCGATCCCTGTCGAGGTCGCCCCG
>SKJO01000044.1 GCA_007121975.1 Nitriliruptoraceae bacterium
CGCCCGCCGCAGCGACGAGCGCGAGCAGCGGCGGGATGCCGCCCGCCCCCGGATCTCACGGCGAAGCCTGCTGGTGCGCTCGGCGGTGGTCGGCTCCGTGCTCACCATCGCCCCGCTGCGCTGGGCGACCCGGCCGGCCACCGCCTACTCGGAGATCTGCGGGCAGGGCTGGCGCTGCTCGCAGGGCTGGACGGCGTTCTGCTGCACGATCAACGACGGCGCCAACACCTGCCCGCCGGGCTCGTACGTCGCCGGCTGGTGGAAGATCGACCGCTCGCCCTACTGTCAGGGCGCCCCGCGCTACATCATCGACTGCAACCGCTCGCCCGGCGCCTCCTGCCGCTGCCGCTGCGCGGACGAGGGCACCTGCGACCAGCGCCGGGTGTGCTGCAACAACTTCCGCTACGGCCAGTGCAACACCCAGGTCCCCGGCGTCACCGAGGTGGTGTGCCGCGTGGTGCTGTGCACGACCCCGTGGAGCTGGGACCCCGCCTGCGGGCGCACGCTGCGCACCGACAACCGCACCACCACCCACAACGCCCCCTGCCTGCCCGGCCGCGATGCGACCGCGATCGACCTGACCTACCAGGAGCTCGGACTGACCGGCTCGGTGCTGGGGTCGCCGGACGGGCCCGAGCGCTCGGGACCGCGCGGCGGCAGCTGGCGCCGCTACGAGCACGGGGTGATCACCTGGCAGCAGGCCACCGGCGCGGTCGTGCTCACCGGTGCGGTCGGCCGGCGCTACGGCGCGCTCGACGGGCCGTCGGGGGCGCTCGGCTACCCCCGGGCCGAGCTGCCCGACGACCTCGGCCGCCGCTTCGAGCGGGGCGGGATCTACACCTCGGGCAGCTCCGCCATCGAGGTGCTCGGCCCGACCGACGAGCGCTACCACGAGCTCGGCGGCCCCACCGGCGCGCTCGGGGTGCCGACCGAGGCGACCACCCCGGTGGGCGACGGTCGCGGCAGCCGGACCCGCTTCGCTCAAGGTGCGGTGTTCGCCTCGGGGCGCGGCGCCTTCGTGGTCAGCGGCGTGCACCTCGCGCGCTACGACGAACTCGGCGGGCCGGTCGACAGCGGGTTGGGGTACCCGCTGGCCGACGTCGAGGAGCTGGGAGGTGACCTCGGGCAGCGCCAGCGCTTCGAGACCGGCAGCCTGTACGTCGGTGGGCCGGTGTCGATCGAGGTGCTCGGCGCCGCCGACGTGCGCTATGACGAGCTCGGGGGACCCGCCGGGGTGCTGGGTGCGCCGACGCAGCCGACCGTCGCCGTCGGCGGCGAGGCAACCGACGCTCCACCCGGCAGCGTGACCCGCTTCGTCGACGGCGCGATCTACACCTCGCGCGGCGGTGCGCACGAGCTGACGGGCACGGTCCTGGAGCGCTACGAGGCGCTCGGGGGGCCGCTGGACAGCGGACTCGGGTTCCCGCTGGGCGCGGCCGATCTCGAGGCCGGAGCCGTGCAGCGCTTCGCTCAGGGCCTGCTCGTCGAGGTCGACGGCGAGGCGGTGGTGCTGCGCGGGCGCATCGCCCGCCGCTACCTCGACGTCGGCGCATTGGACGGACCCTGGGGCGCGCCCACCGGCGACCAGGCCCGCACCGAGGAGTCGGGGATGTTCGCGCTCGAGCAGGCCGAGTTCACCCACGTGGACGCCTACGCGAGCCGGTCGACCGGCGTGCGGGTGCTCGATGACCCGATCCGCGGCGCCTACCGCGAGGCGGGCGGACCCGACGGGGAGCTTGGTCGGCCCACCGCCGACAGCTTCCGTAGCCGCAGCGGAGCGCACCGCGGCACGTTCCAGCACGGCGCGATCGAGGTGCATCCGACCACCGGGCAGGTGCGCGTGCTGCGGCCGCGCCCGACCCGCTCCCCCAGCGAGCTCACCAGCCGAGGATGACGACCATGAACCCCTTCACCCGGACCCGTCTGCTGCTGCTGGTGACCCTGGCCGCGGTGGCCGTGGTCGCCCCGGCCTCTGCCTCGGACCGCTACGACGACATCGCCCCCGGCTCGGTGCACGCCGGACCGATCGGCGAACTCGCGGATGCGGGGATCACGCTCGGCTGCGCGCCGGGGCGGTTCTGCCCCGGCCAGGAGGTCCAGCGCGACCAGATGGCGTCGTTCCTGAGCCGGTCGGTGTCGCGGGCCACCTCGGCTTCGAACGTGGCGGTGCTCGACGAGGACAGCGGCTTCGACGGCGTGCCGGTGTCGGTGCCGGTGCGCGCCACGGGAGCGGAGGGCGGCAGTGGCTGGGTCACCCTCACCGGCGTGGTCTCACTGGTCGCCGAGGGCGACGTCTCCTCCTGCCCGTGCGAGGTCGAGGCGTTCGTCTACCGCGACTCCGACGACGCCCAGGGACCCTCGACCTGGACACAGCTGCCCGGGGAGCCGACGGGGAGCGGGCGCGCCGTGGCCTCACTGCCCGTGCACTGGACGGTGCAGATCCCCAGCGGTAGCGAGGAGACGTTCCACGTCGCGGTGTTCCTCAACGACGGGGCGCCCGAGGACCTCACCGCCGAGGGCACGCTGAGCGCCGTGACCACCCCGCTGCCGTGACCGTCCGTCCACGCGCGGCACCGGCTCGGGTGGTGCTCACTGCGGTGCTCGTAGCCGTGCTCGGAGCGCCTGCGGCAACCGGCGCGGTGGCCGTGCTGGCTGCACCTGCCGATCCGGGCGCCGACCCGGGCCCCTGCGCGGATGCCCCTCGTGCCCCGTTCGGCGACGTGCCGGACGCCAGCACCGCCGCACCCGGGGTGGACTGCCTGGTGTGGCACGGCATCGCCCGCGGGGTCACCCACGACCGTTTCGCGCCGGGCGCGCCGGTGCGCCGTGACCAGTTCGCCTCGCTGCTGGCCGGCACGCTCACCGCCGTCGGGGTCGCCCTGCCCACGGTGCGCGAAGCACGCTTCGTCGACGTCTCTGGCGTGCACGCCAACGCGGTCGAGCAACTGGCGTTGGCGGGGGTCATCGAGGGCCGTACCGCCACCCACTTCGCCCCCACCGCCCCGATCCGCCGCGATCAACTCGCCGCCCTGCTGGCCCGCACCAGCACCCGACTGCTCGGGGAGGTGGGGGCCGACCCCGGGGCATCCGACCCGACCGACCTCGAGGAGGCGGCGGACGGGGCTGCGGCGAACGGGGAGGCCGCCGACCAGCAGGCGGCCGACCAGCAGGCGGCCGACCAGGGGGCGCCGGACGAGCAGGCCGCCGACCAGCAGGCGGCCGACCAGGGGGCGCCGGACGTGGTGCCAGACGGGCACCCACCGCGGTTCCTGGACCTCGACGGCAACGTGCATGCCGCCGCGATCGACACCGCCGTGGCACTGGGCCTGCTCGAGGGCACCGACGCCACGACCTTCGCGCCGGCCCTGGCCGCGACCCGCGGCCAGGTCAGCCTGGTGCTCACCCGTCTGCTCGACCTGCTGCTGATCGACCCCGAGGGCGGCGCGCGTGACGGCTTCGGCCTCGACGATGCTTCGCCGCTTCGCACCGGGCCGCTGCCCGCCTCGCTCGAGGCGCTGGCACGGCGCTTCACCTGGCAGCCGGGCTGCCCCGTCGGCCTGGATCGGCTGCGACTGGTCGAGGTGGTGCACACCGACCTCGACGGCCGGGAGCGGTGGGGACACCTGGTCGTGCACCGGGACGTGGCCGACGACGCGGGCGCGGCGTTCGTGACGCTGCGCGAGCGCGGCTTCCCGATCGCACGCATGGAGCCGATCGAGCACTTCCGAGGCGACGACGACGCCTCGATGGCAGCCAACAACACCTCGGCGTTCAACTGCCGGCGCGTCACCAGCGGCACCCGGTTCTCGGAGCACGCCTACGGCTGGGCCATCGACCTCAACCCGGTCCAGAACCCCTACGTGCGGGCTGGCACGGTGCTCCCTCCGGCCGGCCGCGACTATGTGGACCGCAGCCGGATCCGACCCGGAATGCTGGCCCGTCCCGGCGCGGTGGAGGTCTTCGATGCGCTGGGGTGGGGCTGGGGCGGGGACTGGCGCAGCCTGAAGGACTACCAGCACGTGTCGCTGACCGGGCGGTGACAATCAGGCGGCCTTGGCTGCCTTCCACGAAGCCCTCCCCGCCACGGACGGCGGCCAACGCGGGCGAAACACGCGCCCACGCAAGTTCCCAACCACCCGCGGCGGCTAACGCGGGCGAAACACGCGCCCACGCAAGTTCCCAAC
>SKJO01000365.1 GCA_007121975.1 Nitriliruptoraceae bacterium
ATCCTGCTCGACGACTGGCTGCCCCGCAAGGTGGTCGCCGGGCCCGAGTACCTCGATCTCGCGCCGGACCTGCTGCGCAGCTTCATCCGCTTCGCCCACGCACAGCGTGGGCTGCGGGAGGAGCTGACACAGGACGCCCTGGAGGTCGTCGACGAGCTCGAGGACGACTATCGGCGGGTGATCCGCACCGATCGGCCCCAGGGCCCGGCCGCGCTCATGGCGGCCATGGGATGGCTCGACGAGGACGACGCTGCCCAGCGCGACCCGGCCGCAGACCCCGGGCTCCTGGGAACGCTCGGCGCGTATCACCGCCGGCTGTTGGACCTGCTCGTCGAGGCCGTGGGCGGCGAGGAGAACCTGCGGGCGCTGTCCACCGACCCGCTCCCCGACGAGGCCTTCGACTGGACCCCGGTCGGCGAGGACCTCCGCGACCGCGTCGGCGAGGTGCTCGACCTACTGGACCGCTGTGCGGCCGAGCTGTGCGACGTCGAGTTCCGCACCGCCGCACGGCGGCTGCTCGCCGACGTCGTAGCCGCCGATCCCGCGATCTTCCGCCGGGGCCGCCCCGACACGGCGGCCGCCGCGATCGCGTGGCTCGTCGGCAAGGCCAACGAGGTGTTCGACCCGTACGGCGACGGCCTGTCGATCGGTGACCTGACCGGCTGGTTCGGACTGAGCACCAGTCCCTCCCAGCGTGCTGGGACCATGCTGGCCGCGCTGGGCATCGAGACCGACGCCTACCGCGGCATCCGCCTCGGCACCCCGCGCTACCTCACCTCCACCCAGCGGCAGCGAATCATCCAGCGTCGGGACGCCCCGGAGGAGGGCCTCGCCAGCCTCGACACCCCGGACGACGGCTGGCAGGACGCCGACCCCTGGGACGACGACCCCTTCGGCGACGAGGCTCCCTGGGAGGGCCTCGGCCGGGTCGACCGGGCGGTCGCACTCGACCTGGGTGTGGACCCGGCACCACCGGCGCCGTGGCGCGAGCCCGAACCGGTGGACGTGCTGGCCGTGGGCTGGCTGCCGCCCGGCGTCTTCGAGGAGGCCGTCAGCCGCTGGCCACACCTGGCCGCGCGGGTCGGCACCCGCGACTACGCCACGTACGCCCGGATGGTCCAGGGCACCCTGATCGACGTCGCCCGTGAACACACGCGCCACCCGGTGCTGGTCCCCCTCGACCTCGACGAGCTCCCGCCTCTGGCGAACGCGGCCGGTCTTGACGTCGCGGACTGGCGCACCCGGGCCGCCCTGGCCGCCCGCCTCGCCGAGGCCGACCAGGGCCTGTCGTGGCCGCCGGGACGCAACGAGCCGTGCTGGTGCGGCAGCGGCCGCAAGTACAAGAAGTGCTGCGACACGGTGCCGATCGACCCCGCCCGGCGTCCGACACCGACCGACGGGATCGGGCTGGCCCAGGCCTTCGAGCTCGACGTCACGCTGGCCGGGGTCCGGCCCCGGATCTGGCGGCGCATCGCGATCGCCGCCGACGCGACCTTCGGCGACCTCCACCACGCCATCCAGGACGCCTGCGACTGGGACAACGACCATCTGTACGCCTTCAGGACATCAGCCGACAGCGTGATCGGCGGGTCACCCTTCGAGGACCCCTTCGGCGATCGCGTCCCGGACGCGGACGAGATCGGCCTCGCCGGCTACTTCGCCCAGCACGAGCGCTGCCAGTACGAGTACGACTTCGGCGACAGCTGGCTGCACGACATCACCGTGGTGCGCCGCATCGACGAACCGGTCGACTACCAACGACAGGTGCTCGACGGGGCACGGGCCTTCCCACCCGAGGACTGCGGCGGCCTGCTCGGCTACGAACAATGCCTCGAGATCGCCACCGGCGGTGACGATCCCCACGGACGACGCGAGTGGCTCGGCGACTGGGACCCCGAACACTTCGATCTCGCACAGCTCAAGCGGCGCTTCGACCGCTGAGCGCGTCGAGCCCGTGCCACCGGCGAGGCGGTCCGCCGCACGGCCTGCCTGCGACCCCTACCGATCGAGGGCGCGTAGGATCGCCGACGGCCTCGGCACCGCACCACGGGAGTTGACGATGCCGGACGACGAGCCAGGTGCCCGACGGTTCCTTGCCGAGGCTGACTACGCCCAAAGCATCGTCCAGTCCGCGCTCGGCGACCTCGACGCCTGCATCGCGAGCCTCGAGCAATCACTCGAGCATGACCCCACCTATGCACCGGCGATCCTCGCCCTGGGATCGATCGACTACCAGCTCGACGACCTCGAGCAGGGCCGCCGGCGACTGTTCTCGCTGCTCGACCTCGCCGACCACCACCAGCCCGAGGAAGCGCCGGACCTCGCCGAGATCCTCGACCATGCCGGGGACTTCCTTATCAGCCGCTCCGACTACCGGGACGGCTTCGAGCTCTACCGGCGAGCCGCCGCCCGGTTTCCGGACCGGGCGGCGCTCCACCAGGGGCTGTGCCTGTGCGCCGCACGCCAGGGGCATCAGGACATCGCCCTGGCCGCCGCTGAAGCCGCGCTCGCGCTCGACCCGGACAACCAGGAGCTCGTCAACGACCTGGGCTGGACCCTCTACGAGCGCGGCGAGCCCGACCGGGCCCTGCGCTTCCTGCAGCGCGCGGCGGAGCTGGACCCCCAGGATGTGCTGGCCGCCGAAAACCTGCGGATCTGCCGCGAGGCACTCGAGGAACACCCGTGAAAGGCAGTGCCGACTCTGCGGCGGCGCCCACCGCCCAGGCGCACATCAGCCCACGCGCATCGGCACCTGCACGGTGAAATGGAAGTTGTCCCGGCCCACGTTGGCCTCCAGAGTCCGCAGGACCCGATCGGCATCGTCGTACGGGCCCTGGACGTACTCGGGCTTGCCGTCGCGACCGAACCCGATCGCGCTGGGACCCGCCAGCGCACCGAGGTGACCCGCGGCCGGCAGAAAATCGCGATGCGGCTCGAAACCGAGCCCACGCGCATACGCCACCGCACCCCACACCAGGTGCTTGGCCAGATCCACGGGCGCCTCGACGGGCGACCGGGCGAACCCGTCGAAGAAGCGGTCGACGAACCGGCGCAGCCCGGTGCGGCTCATCGCCCGAGGTCCCAGGGCGTCCTTGACGCCGAGGCAGTAGGTGTCGACCAGATAGCCGCACACCGTCGCGTCGCCCCCGACCCGCGGGTGTGCACGCGCCACCAGCACGCCCGCCAACCCCGAAGTCTCTACCTCCGGGTCGCCATCGGGCCACGCACGATCCTGCGGCACCGCCAGCCCGTCACTCCAGCCCGCGCTCACCCAGCACCCGACGACCGGTGGCGTCGACGTGCTCTTGCGCTGCTCCCTGGCAACGGTTCGCACCAGCGGCGCCACCCGGCCGCGGGAGGTGCCCAGGGCACGGGTGATCGCGTTGGTGGACAGCCCCTGTGCGTGCAGCTTCCGGACCGGTGCCAGCAGTTCGTCGTCGTCCATCCCACCTCCCTCGGCTTCGGACACGGGCGTTGTAGCAGGAGCGGCTTTGGGATCGGTGGAGGTGGGACATGGCAGCGCCATGCCCGCCGACCTACGATGTGTCCACATCGAGCGGAGAGATGGACACATGGATGTCGGGGTTCGCGAGCTCAAGCAACGGCTCTCCGAATACCTCGATCGAGCGGCCCGCGGCGAACGGATCATCGTGACCGACCGTGGACGACCGAGGGCGACGCTGGGGCCACTCGCCGGCGGCGACCACATCGCCCGAGGCGTTGACGAGGGTTGGATCACCCCGCCCGCGAAAGCCGGTCCACCTCCGCCCCGGCCGCATCGCGTCAGGTCGCAGGCGACGATCGCGGAGATGCTCGCTGAGGACCGGGACGAGTGACGCTCTACCTCGACTCCAGCGCGCTGCTCAAGCGCTACATCGACGAGCCCGACAGCGACCGCTTCGGCGACATCCTCGAGAGCGACCCCACGTGGCTGACCTGCCGGATCACCTGGGTCGAGGTCTGGCGCAACCTCGGTCGCCGCCTGGAACCGGACACGGTCACCGCCGCACGGTCGGCCTTCCGCACCGACTGGGAGCACCTCGCCCTCGTCGAGGTCGATGAGGTCCTCTGTCGGGATGCCGGCGACATCGGAGCGGTGACCGGAGCTCGCAGCCTGGACGCCCTGCATCTGGCGGCGCTGCAGCGTGCCGGCC
This sequence comes from Nitriliruptoraceae bacterium, assembly GCA_007121975.1. GTDB lineage: Bacteria > Actinomycetota > Nitriliruptoria > Nitriliruptorales > Nitriliruptoraceae > SKJO01. The sequence goes on from SKJO01000365.1 coordinate 4,155, forward strand.
CGCAGGGCATCACGCTGGTCACCGCGGACC
>SKJO01000216.1 GCA_007121975.1 Nitriliruptoraceae bacterium
TGGTTCGGGCTCGGGCTCGGGCTCGGGCGGTGGGGCTGGTTCGGGCTCGGGCTCGGGCTCGGGGGCTGGCTCGGGCTCAGGCGGTGGGGCTGGCTCGGGCTCGGGTGGAGCCGCCGCAGGCCCGGCCGCAGAGATCGGCTCGGGCGGGGCCTCGGGCGAGGAGGCAGGCTCGGGCGGGGCCTCGGGCGAGGAGGCAGGCTCGGGGAGGGGGGCAACGACCGGTTCGGGTTCGGTGGCCGGCTCTGGCTCCGCGGCGGAGTGCGGCTGCGGTCGGGGCTCTGGCTCCCAGCGCAGCGCCTCGTCGAGCGCGGAACCGACCTCGTCCTCGGGCAGCGGCACCTCGACGACCTCGAGTTCGAGCAGGCGGAACACGACCCGTGCCGCCTCGAAGGTGCCGTAGCCGAGATCCTCGGCCAGCGCACGGATGGATCGCTGGCCGTCGATGCTGGCCAGCAGCGTGAACTCGTCGGGCTGCAGGTCCGTGTTCGCTTCGCCGCTGCCCTCTCGGAAGCGCGGGATCGCCTCGAGGTCGGGGATGTGGGCAGACAGCCGCGCCCACTGTTGCTGACGTTGCTCGACCTCGTGCAGCAGATCGTCCACCGCCACCCGCACGGGGATCTGCTCGACGTGGACCTGCGAACCGGGGAAGTAGGCATAGCTGCCGTAGCGCCAACCGAGCAGCTCGAAGGCCGCGTCGAGCACCTGCTGCTCGACCGCCCAGTGCACGGCCTCCCGGGAGACCAGTCCGCGATCGACCAGCGCAGCGCCGACCCGCAGCCGGCCCGCGACCACGTCCGGGTCACGCAGGACCTCGGCGAGATCGTCGGCCTCGAGCCGCCCCGCCCCGACCAGCCGGTGACCGACGCGCCCACGTGGGGCGGGCGATCGGGCCGAGACCACCTCGCCGTTGTCGAGGATCAACTCGCCCGGGCCGTCCACTCCGACGAGCCGGAGCATGCCGGTTTCACCACCCGCTGCCAGCTGACGGCAGATGGCGGCTGCGGTCGTTCCCGCCAGGTCACCCTGCATGGCGACGAGCCTAACCTCCAGGCGGCGTTCGGGGGAGGCCTCGCCGCCGGGTTCGGGTGGTGGCTACAGTGAGCGCAGGCCGCGAGCAGGAGATCCCATGGCGGTGCACGGCGCACTCGAGCGGGTGCTCGCAGCCGACTACCTCGACGCGCTCGAGACCTGGAGTGTCGAGCAGGTACGCCACGCCCGGAGGGAATGTGAGCAGGAGGAGTCCGCGGTCTCCTACGCGCGCCGGGTCCTGCAGGGCCGGCTCGACCTGCTGCGTGCGGAGCTCGAACGCCGCCACGAGGGCGGACATGACCTCAGCTCGGTGCTCGCCGATCTGCCGGCGATCCTCGCCTCCGAGCAGTACCCGTCGGACCCCCTGCAGGCCCGGGCGGTGAGTGTGGACGTGCCGGAGTCCGCTGCGGTGCTCGAAGCCGAGATCGACGCCATCGTCGATCGCGCCGGCCTCGATGAGCTCTCGGGCCGCAACCCCAACGACCTCGCCGACCTGATCGACGAGCTCGCGATCTACGAGGGTCACCTCTCCGCCCTGCGGCGGCAGCTCTTCGAGCGCATCGACGTGCTGCGTGACGAGCTCGTGCAGCGCTACAAGGACGGTCGTGCCTCGGTCGGCGACCTGCTCGGTGGGCAGGCGTGAAGCCGGAACGTGCCCGGATCCTGGTCGTGGACGACGACCCCCTCGTGCGCGAGATCCTCGCGCGCATCCTCGACCTCGAGGACCTCACGGTGCGCGTCGCCGCGGACGGGGAGAGCGCAGTTCGTGACGTGCACGAGCAGCGGCCCGATGCGATCGTGCTGGACGTCGGGTTGCCCGGCATCGATGGCTTCGAGGTCTGCGAGCACCTGCGTGCCGACGCGCAGCTGGCCACCATCCCCGTGGTGCTGCTCACCGGTCAGGACGACGACGAGACCCGCGCGGCAGCCGCCCGGGCCGGCTGCGCCGACTACCTCGCCAAGCCGTTCAGCCCCCTTGCGCTGATCGAGACGCTGCGTGGCCTGGTGGCGGGCCTCGCAACGCGGGCCTGAGCCGTGCATCCCGATCACGCCGACGAGCTCGATCTCACCCGCCGACAGCTACTGCTGTTCGCCGACGATCTGCAGACGATGGTGGAGCGCGAGAAACTGCGCCGCACCGAGGTCGAACAGGCCTACCGCGAGCTGTCGAGCTCCTACCTGCGCATGGTGCGCACCCTGGCCGAGGTGGTGGAGGCCCGCGACAGCTACACCCGCTCCCACCTCGACCGCACCTACCAGTTCGCGATGGCGCTGACCCGCCGCGTGGCGCCAGAGCTCACCACCCGTGCCGCGATCGGCTACGGCTACCTGCTGCACGACATCGGCAAGGTCGGGATCCCCGACTCGATCCTCAACAAGCCGGGCCCGCTCACCGATGACGAGTGGCGGGTCATGCGCACCCATCCGGTCATCGGGGTGACCCTGGTGGAGCCGCTCAAGCTGCTGGGCGACGCGGTGAGCATCGTGCGCTCGCACCACGAGCGTTGGGATGGCGGGGGGTACCCCGAGGGCCTGCGCGGTGAGGACATCTACCTGCCGGCGCGCATCTTCATGCTCGCCGACGCCTTCGACGCGATGACCACCGACCGGCCCTACCGCAAGGCCCTGCCGATCCACGTCGCCCTCGAGGAGGTCGAGTCCCACGCCGGCTCGCAGTTCGACCCCGAGGTGGCGCAGGCCTGGCTGGCCCTGATCGATGAGCTCGAACGCGAGGGCCACCCGCTCACCGCGCTGAGCGGGTGATCGCCACCCCGCTCACCGAGGTCACGCGCCGCGATGTTCGTGACGGTCGCGAGGTCGTGGAGTCGGTGCATGCCGGCCACCTGGTCGTGGCGGGCGCCGATGGTCAGGTGCTGGCCCGACTCGGTGACCCGGACGCAACGGTGTTCGTGCGTTCGGCGGCCAAGCCCTTCCAGGCAACCGCCTGCCTCGAGGTGCTGGGGGAACAGGCCGACGCCGTGTCGGACGCCGAGGTGGCGGTCGCATGGGCCTCGCACCGGGCCGAGCCGCGGCACCTCGCCCAGGTCCGAAGGCTGCTGGCCCGTTCGCTCACCCCGGCAGTCGAGCTGACCTGTACGCCGGCGGTGGGTGAGGCCGACCCGGGTGCGGCGCCGGCGGCACTGAGCAACAACTGTTCGGGCAAGCACGCGATGTTCGCGCTGGCCGGTCGGGTGCTGGGGGTGGCGGGGCCGGACCTGCTGAACCCCGGACAAGAACTGCAGCGGCGCGTGCTCGGGGTGCTGGGCGAGGCGCTGGGTCCGGCCCGGGCGGTCGGGACCGACGGCTGTGGGGCCCCGGCCGTGGCTGGGCCGTTGGCCACGATGGCGGTCGCCTACGGCCGGTTGGCGGTCGAGGCACGGTGGGCACGGGTGCGGGAGGCCGGGCTCGCCCATCCCGGGCTGGTCGGCGGGTACGGCCGTCTGGAGTCGGCTCTGCTGGCGGCCGGGGTGGTCGCCAAGGTCGGTGCGGAGGGGGTCTACGGGGTGGGCTGGACCGCTCCTGACGGCACCGGTCGGGGTCTGGCCGTCAAGGCCGCCGACGGTTCGGTCCGTGGTGCGGCCGAGGCCGTGGTGGCCGTGGTCGAGGCGCTGGGTGTGGTCCCGACGGGATGCTGGGTGTCCCCGCCACCGCTGGGCGGTGGTCGTCCCGCCGGGGTGGTCCGCTGCGCCCCGCCGGTGATGCGGTTGGTCGCGACCCTTCGCCGCGAGGGCCTCACTGGTACGGGCAGTTTCGGGTAGGCGGGTCTGGAGGGCGGGTCTGGGGGGCGGGTCGGCTGCCGAACCTGATGGGGGTTCGGCAGCCGGGCCGGCACGCTGCGTTTCGTGTGGGGTGTGGGGTGTGGGCGTCACGTGGTGTGAGCGCGCGCCGTTGCGGGCGTGGGGTGCGGGCGTGGGGTGCGGGCGTCACGCGGTGTGAGCGCGCGCCGTTGCGCGATCGTCGCTCCGAGGCGATGCTGGGGAAGCGCCAGTGAGCGTGCTGCGCACTTGTGTGTGCGACGAGCGGTCGGATCGGGGTCGGGGCGGTGGGGGTCTGCGGATGCGGCGTACCCAGACGGACACCCGTGTCCGGTTGCGTACGCCGCATCATCCACGCTGGACCACGCGGCGTACCCAATCGGACA
>SKJO01000233.1 GCA_007121975.1 Nitriliruptoraceae bacterium
CCGCCACACCCCCGCCCCACCCGACCGACAGCATCGACCACCGACCCGCAGCACCGACCCGCCCTGCGTGCGCCACCTCCCGGTCGACCGCAGGGCTGGCGTCGACGACCGGCGGGAAAGAGCGCGGATCCGCGATGCAACGGACCATCGCCCCTGGACACGGGTCGTGGTGACGTGTGGACTGGGACAGATACGCGGTGGGTGAGCCCCGCAGCCCGCGGTGGCGGTCCTCGCGGGTCAGGGGTACGCCATGGCGTGGCCGACCATCGTCAAGGATCCGTCGGGCTTCCGGGTCCCACCCAACGTGCGCGACCTCGAGCTCGCGCGGGGCAGCTTCGACTGGGCGCAGGCCCGTGCCCACCTCGACGGCCTGCCCGACGGTCGGGGGCTGAACATCGCCCACGAGGCGGTGGACCGCCATGCGGTCGGGCCGGGGGCGGCCCACACGGCCATCCGGTGGCTGGCCAAGGACGGTGCCCGCCGCGAGGTGACCTACGGCGAGCTCAAGGAACGCACCGACCGCTTCGCGGCCGTGCTCGCGGCCCTGGGGGTGGAGGCCGGGCAGCGCGTCTTCCTGCTGCTGGGCCGGGTGCCCTCGCTGTACGTGGCGGCGCTCGGGGCGCTCAAGCACCGGGCGGTGGTCTGCCCGTTGTTCTCGGCCTTCGGTCCCGAGCCGATCCACCAGCGTCTCGAGCTCGGCGAGGGGCGGGTGCTGGTCACCAGCCGTCGGCTCTACGAGCGCAAGGTGGCGGGCCTGCGTGACCGGCTGCCGGCGCTCGAGCACGTGCTGATCGTCGACGCCGACGCCGGCGATCTCCCGCCCGGCACCCTCGACCTCGAAGCCCTGCTCGCGGGGGTCTCGCCGCACTACGAGATCCCCCCGACCGACCCGGAGGACCCTGCGCTGGTGCACTTCACCAGCGGCACCACGGGTCAGCCCAAGGGCGCGGTGCACGTGCACGAGGCGGTCGTCGCGCACACCGCCACCGCGCGCTTCGCGCTCGACCTGCACCCCGACGATGTCTACTGGTGCACCGCCGACCCCGGCTGGGTGACCGGAACGTCCTACGGCCTGGTCGCCCCGCTGGCGCTGGGTGTGACGATGGTGGTGGACCAGGCCGAGTACGACACGCAGCGCTGGCTCGACATCCTCGAGCAGGAGCGCGTCAGCGTCTGGTACACGGCACCGACCGCGATCCGGATGCTGATGCGCGCGGACGACGAGGTGGTGGCGGGCCGCGATCTGTCGGCGCTGCGTTTCGTGGCCAGCGTGGGTGAGCCGCTCAACCCGGCCGCCGTGCTGTGGGGATCGGAGGTCCTCGGGCTCCCGATCCACGACAACTGGTGGCAGACCGAGACCGGCGCGATCATGGTCGCCAACCTCGCTGCCGGCGACATCCGGCCCGGGTCGATGGGGCGGCCGCTACCCGGCATCGAGGTCGGCATCGTGCACCGCACCGGCGACGACGAGCATCCCGGCCTCGAGGTGGTCGACGCGCCCGACGTCGAGGGGGAGCTGGCGGTGCGGGCCGGATGGCCGTCGATGTTCCGCACCTACCTGCACCAACCCGAGCGCTACGCCCAGTGCTTCCGGGATGGTTGGTACCTCACCGGCGACCTGGCACGCCGCGACGCCGAGGGCTACCTGTGGTTCCTCGGACGCTCGGACGACGTCATCAAGTCGGCCGGCCACCTCATCGGCCCGACCGAGGTGGAGGCCACCCTCACCGCCCACGACGCGGTCGTCGAGGCCGGGGTGATCGGCATCCCCGACCCGGTCGCCGGCGAGGTCGTCAAGGCGTTCGTGACCCTGTATCCGGGCATCGAGCCCACCGAGGCGCTGCTGCGCGAGCTGCACGGCTTCGCGCGCAAACGGCTGGGCCCCGCGGTGGCCCCGCGCCAGATCGTGGTCAGCGATGCGCTGCCCAAGACGCGCAGCGGCAAGATCCTGCGCCGGCTGCTCAAGGCCCGCGAGCTCGGGCTGCCCGAGGGGGACCTGTCGACCCTCGAGGGCGGCAGCGACCCGGAGGCGTCGTCATGACCGATGCTGACCATGCCCGTTCGTTACTGCACCAGATGCTGCGCATCCGCCGGTTCGAGGAGCGCTGCGTCGAGCTGTACTCCGCGGCGACCATCCGCGGCTTCCTGCACCTGGCGATCGGGGAGGAGGCGGTGGCCGCCGGGGTCATGGCCACCTTGCGTGAGGACGACGCGATCGTGTCGACCTACCGGGAGCACGGGCACGCGCTCGCGCGCGGCATCGGCATGGACCGGATCATGGCCGAGATGCTCGGCCGGGTCGACGGGGTCAGCCGCGGCCGTGGCGGGTCGATGCACCTGTTCGACGCCGCCACCCGGTTCTACGGCGGCAACGCGATCGTCGCGGGCGGCATCCCGCTGGCGGTCGGGATCGCGCTCGCCGATCGGATGCTCGGCCAGGACCGCGTCACGGTGTGCTTCTTCGGCGACGGCGCGGTCGACGAGGGCGCGTTCCACGAGTCGATCAACCTCGCGGCGCTGTGGCAGCTGCCGGTGCTGTTCGCCTGCGAGAACAACCACTACTCGATGGGCATGGCCATCGAGCGTGCCCAGGCCCAGCCCGACCTCGCCCTGAAGGCCTCGAGCTACGCCGTGCCGGCCTGGCGGGTCGACGGGATGGACGTGCTCGCGGTCGAGGCCACCACCCGCCAGGCGCTGACCGCGATCCGGGCCGGTGGCGGGCCGGTGTTCGTCGAGTACGACACCTACCGGTTCCGGGCCCACTCGATGTACGACCCGGACCGCTACCGCGACCCCGCCGAGGTGGAGGCGGCCAGGCAGCGCGACCCGATCCCCGCGCTGATCGCCGTGCTGCGCGAACGCGACGCGCTCGATGACGAGCAGCTCGCCGCGCTCGAGGCCGAGGTCGACGCCGAGCTCGAGGCGGCGGTCGCCTTCGCCGAGGCCTCAGCGCTCGAGCCCGTCGAGGACCTCGAGCGCTTCGTGATGAGCGAGGTGCAGCCATGAGCACCGACGAGCCCACCACCATCACCCTGCGCGAGGCGCTGCGCGCCGGACTGCGCGAGGCGTTGCAGGCCGACGAGCGGGTGCTGCTGCTCGGCGAGGACATCGGCGCCTACGGCGGCTGCTTCGCGGTCACCATGGGGCTGCTCGAGGAGTTCGGGCCCGAGCGGGTCCGCGACACCCCACTGTCGGAGGTCGCGATCGTCGGGGCGGCGATCGGCGCGGCGATGAACGGGCTGCGCCCCATCGTCGAGATCATGACCTGCAACTTCTCGCTGCTCGCCCTCGATCAGATCGTGAACAACGCCGCCACGCTGCTGCACATGTCCGGTGGGCAGTTCAACGTGCCGGTGGTGATCCGCACCACCGCGGGCGCCGGCCGGCAGCTCGCCGCCCAGCACTCGCACAGCTTCGAGCCGACCTTCGCGCACATCCCCGGCATCCGGGTTCTGTCGATCGCGACCCACGAGGACGCGCGCGGCGTGCTCGCGGCGGCGCTGGCCGACCCCGACCCGGTCGTGCTGTTCGAGTACCCGCGGATCATGACGCTGGAGGCCGCGCCGCCCGCCGAGCCGGTGGCCGTGGACCTGACCAGCGCCGCGGTGCGCCGCTCCGGGGGCGACGTGACCCTGGTCACCTACGGCGCGACCCTGCACACGGTGCTCGACGCGGCGTTGGCACTCGCCGAGGACGGCATCGAGGCCGAGGTCATCGACCTGCGCAGCCTGCGTCCGTTGGACGACGCCACCGTGCTGGCCTCGGTGGCGCGCACCCACCGGGCGGTGGTCGTCGAGGAGGCCTGGCGCACGCTGGGCATCGGGGCGGAGGTCGCGGCCCGCATCACCGAGCAGGCCTTCTACGACCTCGACGCCCCGGTCGGACGGATCGGCTGCGCCGAGGTGCCGCTGCCCTACGCCGAGCACCTCGAGCAGGCCGCGCTGCCGCAGGTCGCCGGCATCGTCGAGGCGGTCGGCCGGGTGATGCACCGTGGGTGAGTTCCGGATGCCCGCGCTCGGGGCCGGCATGGACACCGGCCGCCTCGTCGAGTGGTACGTGCAGCCCGGCGACGAGGTCCACCGCGGGGACCTGATCGCGCTGGTCGAGACCGACAAGGCCAACATCGACGTCGAGGTGTTCGAGGACGGGGTGGTCGAGCG
>SKJO01000269.1 GCA_007121975.1 Nitriliruptoraceae bacterium
CCGGCAGGCCGCCGCGGCCGCAGCCGCCAGCAGCAGCCGTCCGGACAACCCCAGCAGCTCCGGCAGCAGCAGCTCCGGCGGCAGCGGCAGCTCCGGCGGCAGCAGCTCCCCCGCCCCCGCCGCCCGCCAGTCCGCGCAGGTTGCGGTCGACACCGCGCTGGCACAGCTGGGCAAGCCGTATCAGTGGGGAGGCAACGGCCCCGGCAGCTTCGATTGCTCGGGACTCACCACGTACGCCTGGCGGGCCGCGGGGGTGTCGCTGCCGCGCTCGTCGCGGGCGCAGTACGGGGCAACCACCCGCGTGTCCCGCGGCAACCTGCAACCCGGTGACCTGGTGTTCTACCACCAGCCGATCAGCCACGTGGCGCTGTACATCGGCGGCGGGCGGGTGGTGGAGGCGCCCAACGCCGGCAACGTCGTGCGCATCCGGCAGGACGGCCTGACGCGCCGCGGCGTGGTCGGCTTCGGCCGGCCGTGAGCACCGATCCGTCCCCCGTTCGACGGATGGTCGGCGTCGACGTCGGCGGGACCTTCACCGACCTGGTCGCGGTGGACGGCGATCAGGTGATCGTGGCAAAGGTCCCCTCCACCCCCGATGACCAGGCCGAGGGGATCCTGGCCGCGCTGTCCGACGCCGGCGTCGCCGCGCACGAGGTGGCGCGCTTCGCCCATGGCACGACCGTGGCGACCAACACGGTGCTGGAGCGCGACGGGGCCCGCACGGTGCTGATCACCACCGTCGGGTTCCGCGACCTGCTGGCGATCGCTCGCCAGGACCGCCCCCGGCTCTACGACCTGCGCGCCCGACGTCCACCCCCGGTGGTGCCCGGCGAACTGGTCGTCGAGGCCATCGAACGCACCGGCGCCGACGGCGAGGTCGTCACCCCGCTCAGCGACGCCGAGGTGGCACGGGTCGTCGCCGCGGTGCGGGAGCTCGCCCCCGAGGCGGTCGCGATCAGCCTGCTGTTCGGGTTCCTGCACCCGGACCACGAGCGGCGGCTGGCCGACGCGCTGGCCCGCGACCCGGCGACCCGCGAGCTGCCCGTCACCCGGGCCAGCGCGATCCTGCCGGTGCTGCGGGAGGTCGAGCGCACCTCGACGGTCGCCCTCAACGCGTATGTCGCGCCGCGCATGGCGCGCTACCTCGGCTCGCTTCGCACCCGGCTCGACGCACAGGGACTGCGGGCACCGGTCGAGGTGATGCGCTCGGGCGGCGGCACCTCGCTGGCGCAGTTGGCCGCCCGCGAGCCGGTCCACACGCTGCTGTCGGGCCCGGCCGCCGACCCCTGGGGCGCGGCCGCGTTGGTGCTGGCCAGCGGGGTCGGTGACCTGATCGCCTGCGATGTCGGCGGCACCTCGACCGACGTCACCCTGGTGCGCGCCGGGCGTCCGGCCACCACCGCGCAGGGAGCCATCGACGGCCTGCCGTTCGCGGTGCTCACCACCGACATCCACACGATCGGGGCGGGGGGAGGCTCGCTGGCCTGGCGGGACGACGGTGGGGCGCTGCGGGTGGGGCCGCGCTCGGCGGGGGCGGTCCCGGGCCCGGCGGCCTACGGCCGTGGCGGCAGCCGCCCGACGGTGACGGATGCGAACCTGGTGCTCGGACGGCTCGACGCCGGCGTGCGGCTCGGCGGGTCGATGCCGCTGCGTCCCGACCTCGCGCACGACGCCATCGCCGAGCTGGCCGGCGACCTCGGCCTGGAGGTCGAGGGGACCGCCGAGGGCATCGTGCGGGTGACCGACGCGCAGATGGCCAAGGCGCTGCGGGTGGTGTCGGTCGAGCGCGGCCACGACCCACGCCGTACGGCGCTGGTGGCCTTCGGCGGGGCAGGCCCACTGCATCAGGCGGCGCTGGCCCGCGAGCTCGGCTGCCGCGAGGTGCTGGTCCCCCCGCACCCCGGCGTGCTCTCGGCGCTGGGCCTGCTGACGATGCCGATCACCGCCGAGAAAGCCCGCAGCGTGGTCACCGACCTGGCCGGGCTCGCCGCCGACCGGCTGGACGCCGAGGTCGCGACCCTCGAAGCCGAGGCCCGTGCCGACCTCGCCCGCCAGGACGTCGAGGTGGCGCAGCTGCGCCGCAGCGCGGACCTGCGCTACCGCGGGCAGGCCTACGAGCTCGAGGTCGTCGCCGACCATGACGGGCGGCTGGCCGACCCCGCCGAGCTCGCCGCGGCGTTCCATGCCGCGCACCTGACCCGCTACGGCTACCAGCAGCCCGACGAACCGGTCGAGCTGATCACGCTGCGGGTGCGGGCCGAGGGACCCGCCACCCCGCTGCCGCTGCCGAGCTGGCGCGGGGGCGGCAGCACGCAGGCGGCCACGCTGGCGGTGCGCCCGGTGCGTGACGAGGGCCGGACCCACGACGCAGCGATCGTGGACCGCGTCGGGCTGGCGGCCGGCGCGCAGCTTCGAGGACCCGCCGTCGTGATCGGCGCGGACGCCACCTGCTGGATCGCCCCGTGGCAGGCCGGCGAGGTCGACGAGCACGGCACGCTGCGCCTGCGGGAGGCCGGTCGATGACCACCAACGGTCCCCCACCGACGATCGATCCGGTCACCCTCGAGGTCGTGCGCAACGCCCTGGCCGGCATCGCCGAGGAGGCGGGGGCTGCCCTGCGCCGCACGGCCTACTCGCCCAACATCAAGGAGCGCGTGGACTGCTCGACCGCCGTCTTCGACCCCGACGGGGCGATGGTCGCGCAGGCCGAGCACATCCCGGTGCACCTGGGGTCGATGCCGGCCTCGGTACGCGCGGCGCTCACGACCTTCGGCACGCTGGAGCCGGGGGATCAGGTCCTGGTCTCCGACCCGTACGCCGGGGGCACCCACCTGCCGGACTGGACGCTGGTCGGCCCGGTGCACGACGAGCACGATCGGCTGCTGGGCTACGCCGCGAACCGGGCCCACCACTCCGACGTCGGCGGCTCCGCCCCCGGCTCGATGCCGGCCGGGGCGACCGAGATCTTCGCTGAGGGCCTGCGCATCCCCCCCGTCCGGCTGGTGCGGGCCGGCGAGGAGGACCGCGACCTGGTCGCGCTGCTGCTGGCCAACACCCGAACGCCGCGGGAACGGCTGGGCGACCTGCGCGCCCAGGTCGGCGCCAACCGGCTGACCACACGCCGCCTGCGTGAGCTCGCCGCCGAACTCGGCGCCGAAGGCCTGGCCGCAGCGATGGCGGCAACCCTGGAGCATGCCGAGCGGGCCGTGCGTGCCGCACTGCGGGCGCTGCCCGCGGGCACCTGGCAGGCAACGGACGTGCTCGACGACGACGGGACCGGCGTGGGGCCGATCCCGCTGCAGGCCACGGTCACGATCGAAGACGGACGGCTGATCTGCGACCTGACCGGATGCGCCGATCAGGTGCCGGGCAGCGTCAACGCCCCCCGCGCGGTCACGGTGTCGGCGGCGATCTACGTCCTGCGCGCGGTGGTGGCGCCCGATGTGCCCGCCAACGACGGGGCGCAGCGGCCACTCGAGGTCCGCACCCGCCCCGGCAGCGTGGTCGACCCGCGCCCGCCCGCGTCGGTCGCCGCGGGCAACGTTGAGACCTCCCAGCGCATCGTCGACGTGCTGCTCGCCGCGCTCGCGCAGGCCGCCCCCGACCGGGTGCCCGCCGCCAGCCAGGGCACCATGAACAACACCCTGCTCGGCGGCACCGATCCACGAACCGCGACCGCGTTCACCTACTACGAGACGCTGGGCGGTGGGGTCGGGGCGGGGCCGTGGGGACCGGGAGCCGACGGCACCCACTCCCACATGACCAACACCAAGAACACCCCGATCGAGGCCTTCGAGCTGGCCTACCCGCTGCGCGTGGTCGAGTACCGGCTGCGCACCGGCTCGGGCGGCGCGGGGGCCGCAGCCGGCGGCGAGGGCATCCGCCGCGTGCTCGAGGCGCACACCGACGATGCCATCGCCACGCTGATGACCGAGCGGCGCGTCAGCGCTCCGTGGGGGTTGGCCGGCGGCGAGGCGGGCGCACCGGGCCGCAACCTGCTGGTGCGTGACGGGGTCGAGACCCCGCTTGCGGCCAAGACCACGATCCGGCTGCAGCGCGGCGACCGACTGGTCGTGGAGACCCCGGGTGGCGGCGGGTTCGGTCCGGCACCGACCTCGCCGCCGGCAGCCGACCCGGACGCCTGACGGGGAC
>SKJO01000338.1 GCA_007121975.1 Nitriliruptoraceae bacterium
CGGGTTGACCTCGATCGGGGAGGGCAGCCACGGCAGCCACGGACCGACCACCACCGCGGTGCCCAGCACCAGCGCGATCACCGCGCCGAGCCCGACCCCACCGGGCACCCGGCCCAGCTGCCGGCGCCAGGTCGCCCGTGGCTCGATGACGTCGATCGGCCCGGCGCTCACAGCCGCACCCTCGGGTCGAGCCAGACGTAGGCCAGGTCGGTGAGCGTGTTGATCGCCACGTAGGTCAGCGCCATCACCAGCACGATGCCCTGGGCGAGCGGGAAGTCCTGGGCGCTGACGGCCTGCACCGCGAGGCGTCCGAGGCCCTGGCGCGCGAAGATCGTCTCGATCACCACCGAGCCGGCCAGCAGGTAGCCGAACTGCAGCCCGATGATGGTCACCACCGGCAGCATGGCGTTGCGCAGCGCGTACACGCCCACCACCCGGCGTTCACGCAGGCCGCGCGCCCGGGCCGCGTCGATGTGGGCGCCGGTCAACTGCTCGACGAGGTTGGCGCGGATCAGGCGGGCCAGGATCGCGCCCTCGCCGATGCCCAGCGCCAGCGCGGGCAGTACCAGGCCGCGCAGGTCACCGCTGGAGGCCGCGGCGGGCAGCCATCCCAGCCCCACCGCGAACACCAGGATCAGCAGCAGCGCCAACCAGAACGAGGGCACCGACACCGCGGCCAGGCTCCCCACGGTCAGGCTGCGGTCCAGCCGGGTGCCGGCGCGGGTCGCCGACAGGATGCCGACGACCGCGCCGATCGACACCGCGACGAGCATGGCGGCCAGCATCAGCTGCAGGGTGCTCGGCAGCTGCTCGGCGATGGCGCCCGCGACCGGCCGCCGGGTCTGGATCGAGGTCCCGAGCTCTCCGCGCAGCACCCCGCCGAGGTAGTCCGCGAACTGCACCGGCAGCGGCCGGTCCAGGCCCAGCTCGCCGCGCAGCGCCTCGATGCGTTCGGGGGTGGCCGCCTGCCGGCCGAGCATCGCGATCACCGGGTCGCCGGGTGCCAGATGCAGCATGCTGAAGGTGAACACCAGCACGCCCAGCGCCACGCCCACCGAGGTGAGCACCCGTCGGGCGAAGTAGCGGGTCACGGGGTCCTCGCGGACGTCGAGGTGGTGGGAGGGCCCGACCGCAGCACAGCCGGCCGGGCCCGGACCCGGGTCGTGGAGGACCCGGGTCGTCAGCCGCCGACGGCGACGCCCGGCAGCCAGGCGTAGCCCTCGGCGTCGAAGGCGAAGCCGCTGAGCTCGGGCTGGAGCAGCAGCACCCGGTCCAGGGTGTACAGGGGGATCGCCAGGGCGTTGTCCATGATGATGATCTGGGCCTGGGCGTACAACGCGGAGCGCTGACCGTCGTCGACGGTGACCGCAGCCTCGTCGAACAGCCCATCGAGCTCCGCGTCGCGGAAGCGCGTGAAGGCCGAGCCCTGCTCGATGTTGTCGGAGTGGTAGACGATTGGCAGCACCGAGGGCGAACCCGAGATCCAGGCCATCGAGACCAGGTGGTGCTCGCCGGCGTTGGCGACCTCGAAGATCCCGGCGTCGTCCATCTGGGTCAGGTTGACCTCGAAGCCGGCGGCGGTGAGGTAGGCGGTGAGCAGCTCCATGTAGGCCCCCTCCCAGTCGGGCGAGGCCGGGTACTCGAGCGTGAGCCGCTGGCCGTCCTTCTCGCGCACGCCGTCACCGTCCTCATCGACCCAGCCGGCCTCCTCGAGCAGCGCGGTCGCAGCCGCCGGGTCGGGGGCGTAGGTCGCGGCCGCCTCGGGGCTGAAGCCGAAGGTGGTGGGGCTGAGCACGTTGCTCGCCGGCGACTGCAGGCCGGCGAAGGCGGTCGCGACGAGCTCGGCGGTGTCCACCGCGAGGATCATCGCCTCGCGCACGACGGGGTCGTCGGTCGGGGGGTTGTCGGTGTTGAGCATCATGTGGGTGGGCATGCCGGGTGCCTGGAAGGAGGCGAGCTGGGCCCGGCCGGACTCGACCAGCCCCTCGACCTGGAGGAACTGCGGCTCCTCGACGATGTCGATCTCGCCGGTCTCGAACGCGGCCATCCGGCTCGAGGGATCGGGCAGGAAACGGATGATCAGCTCGTCGACCAGCGGGGGACCGTCGTGGCCGAACTCCACCGCGCCCCAGGCGTAGTCGTCGTTGCGACGCAGCACCATCCGGTCCTGCGCATCCCACTGCTCGAGGACGAAGGGTCCGCTGCCCACCGGCTGCCGGCTGGGGTCGGCCCCGTCGGCCATGGCCGCGGGGGACGGGATGCCCATCCAGGCACGCGTGAGGTCGCGCAGGAGCTCGGGCTTGGCGTCGGAGAAGGTCACCTCGATGGTGTTGCCCTCGGCACTGGCGCCCTCGTAGCCGGCGAGCACCCCCGGGGCCACGCCGGCGCCGTCGGTGGTCGCCGCGAGCCGGTCGAACTGGGCGATGACGGCCTCGGCGTCCAGCGGCGTGCCGTCGTGGAAGATCACGTCGTCGCGCAGCGTGAAGGCGAAGCTCGTGCCCTCGTCGTTCGCCGACCACTCGGTGGCAAGCCCCGGCACCAGCGCGCCGTCGGGCGTGAGGCGCAGCAGTGTGTCGAACACGTGCATGAGGACCTGGTGCTCGGCGATGAACAGCCCGTCGCCGGGGTCGAGCGAGACCGGTTCGCTGCTCAGCCCCACCGTCAGCGTGCCGCCGGCCACGGTGGGACGGTCCTCCTCCTCGTCGGGGTCGGCCTCGTCCTCGGACGGATCCGGGTCGGGGGCGTCGTCGTCCGCGGGCTCCGGGTCGGTCGCCTCCTCGGCGTCCTCGGCGTCGTCGGGTGCCGGGTCGTCGCTGCCGCACGCGGCGGCGAGCAGGGTCAGGGCGAGCAGCACGGCCAGGGCCGTGCGGGTGCGTCGCATCCGCATGCTGGGGCCTCCTCCGGTCGGGGATGGTGGTGGTACCACGGAGTTGTCGGGGGTGGATTGCTAGCAGGTCGGTCGGTGGGATGCCCATCCCACGGCCGTCAGGGGATGGTCATCCCCTCGGGGCCGACGGGGAAGTGGCAGGCCACCCGGTGCCCGGGCTCCGGGCCGTCGACGGTGACCAGCGCGGGCTCCTCGTGCCGGCAGCGGTCCTGCGCCAGCGGGCAGCGCGGATGGAACCGGCACCCGCTCGGCGGGTCGGTCGGGTCGGGTCGGTCGCCCTCGCACACGATCACGGGCCGCCCGTCGTCCTCGAGGCGGGGGATGGCCGAGAGCAGTGCGTGGGTGTAGGGGTGGGCGGGCTGCGCGAACAGCCGGGTGGTCGGTGCCTGCTCCACCACCCGACCGAGGTAGAGCACCAGCACCCGGTCGGCGAGGTGGCGCACCACCGCGAGGTCGTGGGAGATGAGCAGGTAGCCCACGCCGGTCTGTGCCTGCAGCGTCTCGAGCAGCGCGAGGATCTGTGCCTGCACGCTGACGTCCAGCGCGGAGACCGGTTCGTCGAGCACGACCACCTCGGGGTCCACGGCCAGCGCGCGGGCGATCCCGACGCGCTGCAGTTGCCCGCCGGAGAGCTCGGGGGGCCGGCGGCCGAGGAGCCCCGGACCGATGCCGACCCGCTCGGCGAGCGCGGCGACGGCCGCGGGGTCGTGGGCCCGGCCGTGCAGGCGCAGCGGCTCGGCGATCGCCCGCGCGATGCTCCGGCGGGGGTTGAGTGCCCCGAGCGGATCCTGGAACACCAGCTGCATCCGGGCACGCAGCGCGCGCAGGGCCCGGCCCCGCAGGTGGGTGATGTCGCGCTCGTCGAGGTGGATGGTGCCGGCGTCGGGTTCGAGCAGCCGCACCAGCGTGCGTCCGAGGGTGGTCTTGCCGCTGCCCGACTCCCCGACCACCCCGAGGGTCTCGCGGCGCCGCAGCTCGAGGTCGACGCCGTCGACCGCGCGCACCACCGGCGGCGGTGACCACGGCCAGCTGCGCCGACCGCGGAAGCTGGTGCGCACCGCGTCGGCGCGCAGCACGATCCGGGTCGTGGCCGCCGGCCGCTCGGCGCGCTGCGACGCGACCCCGGTGAGCACCCCGAGCTCCTCGAGGCGCAGGCAGCGGGCCTGACGGGCGATGCCGGCGTCCCGCAGGGTGGGTGGCTCGAGCTCGCAGCGCTCGATGCGGTGCGCGCAACGCGGGGCGAAGCGGCAGCCCGGCGGA